>CALCDS010000372.1 GCA_937900065.1 uncultured Clostridiaceae bacterium
GTATGTCGGTTTTTTTAGGTGAACTAATAGCTACCATGGTATTGATTCTTTTCGGTGACGGAGTATGCGCGGCAGTTACGCTGAATAAATCAAAGTCACAAGCTTCAGGCTGGATAGTTATCGCTTCAGGCTGGGGGCTTGCAGTTGGAATGGCTGCACTGGCAGTGCCTAGTGCATCATTTAATCCTGCCATGACGATTGCATCAGCCGCAACAGGGAAACTGGAATGGGCTGCTGTTCCGGGAGCTATTGCAGGACAGATGATAGGAGCAATAATAGGTGCTGCACTCGTATGGCTTTTGTATCTGCCTCATTGGGCTGCAACTGAAGACAAAGCATCAAAATTGGGAGTATTTTGTACTGCTCCGGCAATAAGATCCTATGGCAAGAACTTTCTTTCAGAAGTCATTGCAACCGCAGCATTAGGGTTTATGTCATGTGCAATAGGAGCAAACAAGGTAGTGGATGGACTAGGACCGATAATTTCGACCGCAATGATTATGGCAATCGGCCTTTCACTTGGAGGCCCTACAGGATATGCAATCAACCCTGCCCGTGATCTTGGCCCGCGTATTGCTCATGCAATACTTCCGATTGCAGGAAAGGGAGACTCGGATTGGCAATATTCCTGGGTCCCGGTTTTAGGACCGATACTTGGAGGACTGCTTGGGATGATATTTTATTCGGTGATGTTTTAACTGATGCATTTACTGATATAACGGTTTGGGCTTTACTGTAGTGTAAACCTTAAGCCGCAGGTGTAACCAGACAGCAGATGCCTCTACTTGTAGTGGCGGGTACTGCTGATGTGTTATAAATAATTTTAAAATGGGGGGAACGCGATGGCTAAATATATCTTGGCATTGGACCAGGGTACAACAAGCTCAAGAGCAATTGTATTCAATAATGACGGTAAAATCGTAAGCACGGCTCAAAAAGAGTTTGAGCAGATATATCCCAAACCGGGCTGGGTTGAGCATAATCCCATGCAGATACTCGAAACCCAGTTTAAAGTGGCAAAGGAAGCTATTAAAAAGGCAGGACTTACCGGAAAGGATATTGCTGCAATAGGGATCACAAACCAGAGAGAAACGACCGTGGTATGGGATAAGAGGACCGGGGAACCTGTATATAATGCCATAGTGTGGCAGTGCAGGAGGACTGCTCTGATATGTGACGCATTAAAGGAAAAGGGTCTTACAGAGACCATAAGGCAAAAGACCGGTCTTGTAGTTGATGCATATTTTTCAGGCACAAAAGTAAAATGGATACTTGATAATGTAAAAGGAGCAAGGGAAAGAGCGGAAAGGGGAGACTTGCTTTTCGGTAATATAGATACATGGCTTATATGGAATCTTACAGGCGGGAAGGTCCACACCACAGATTATTCAAATGCATCAAGAACAATGCTGTTTAATATAAATACTCTGAAATGGGATAAGGATATACTTTCCGAACTCAATATTCCTGAGTCAATGCTTCCGCAGCCGAAACCGTCAAGCTGTGTATATGGTTATACGGACAAAGAAATATTCGGAGCCGAGATACCTATTGCAGGTGCTGCCGGTGATCAGCAGGCGGCACTGTTCGGTCAGGCCTGCTATGAGCCGGGGATGGCAAAAAATACTTATGGGACCGGCTGCTTTATGCTCATGAATACCGGCGAAAAGCTTGTTTCATCCAACAACGGGCTTCTTACGACCATTGCATGGGGTGTCGGCGACAAAGTCGAATATGCTCTCGAAGGAAGCATATTCATAGCCGGAGCTTCGGTACAGTGGCTGAGGGATGAATTAAAGGTGATAGAGAATTCAGCGGCAAGTGAAGCTTTGGCCACTGCAGTAAAGGATTCCAACGGAGTATATGTCGTTCCAGCGTTTGTGGGGCTGGGTGCTCCATACTGGGATATGTATGCAAGAGGTGCAATACTAGGCCTTACAAGAGGAGCCAACCGCAATCATATAGTGAGGGCTACGCTCGAATCAATAGCATATCAGACCAAGGATGTGCTTGAAGCCATGCAGGAGGATTCAAAGATAAAGCTTCAGGCATTGAAGGTTGATGGAGGCGCTGTTGCAAACAACTTCCTGATGCAGTTCCAGGCCGATATACTCGGAGTTCCGATTTACAGGCCTGAAATAACCGAGACCACTGCTCTCGGCGCTGCATACCTTGCAGGACTGGCCGTAGGATATTGGTCGAGCAAAGATGAAATAGCTGAAAAGTGGAATATAGACAGGGTATTCAATCCGGATATGGACGATAAGGTAAGAGATAAGATGTATACCGGATGGAAGAAAGCGGTAAACAGAGCCCTTAAATGGGAAGAATAACGATATTGAGGGGCCGCACAGTCTGGCCTATTAAAAAGGCAGCTCTGTGCGGCCTTTTTAATAGGCCATAGTTTCAAAGAGAGAACATTCTTAAACCAAATCCGAACAGGGCAGAGGAATGTTCATTTTCATTCGGGAGGGAATGTATATGACAGATATAGCTATAATAGGGGCGGGAGTGGTTGGATGCTCGATTGCAAGAGAGCTTTCCAAGTATGATTTAAAGACTGTATTGATCGAAAAAGAATCCGATGTCGGCGAGGGCGCATCAAAGGCGAACAGCGCCATAATACATGCCGGGTATGATGCTAAACCGGGAACATTAAAAGCCAAGTTCAATGTACTGGGAAACCCCATGTATGATGCCATATCAAGTGAACTGGATGTAATATTTAAAAGAGTGGGATCACTTGTAATAGCTCTTGACGATGATGAAATGCAAACGCTTCACAAGCTTTATTATCAGGGAATTGCCAATGGCGTGCCGGATATGGAGATAATCGGCGGCAAGAAGGTTCTTAAGATGGAACCGAATCTCAGCAAAGATATAAAGGGTGCCTTGTATGCTCCGACAGCGGGCATAATATGTCCTATGGAATTGACAGTGGCACTTGCTGAAAATGCAGTTGATAACGGCGTGGAATTGATGCCTGACAGCAAAGTTACCGATATAAAACGCCTTGATTCGGGATACAGGATTTTCATGGGTGAGAAATATGTAGACACAAAGTATGTAATCAACTGTGCAGGGTTGTATTCCGATGAAATAAACAATATGGTAGCTCCTCCCCAATTTAAAATAATACCGAGAAGAGGCCAGTATAACATATTTGACAAGAATTACGGGGATTTCGTAAAGACCGTGATATTCCCGTGCCCAAGCAAGCTTGGAAAAGGCATACTTGTATCTCCTACAATACACGGAAATCTCCTTATAGGGCCCGATGCTGAGGATCTTGAAGATAAAAACGCGACAAACACGACCTTAAACGGGCTTAATACAATAAGGCACGGGGCCGACAGATCGGCCGCCAATATACCTTATAAAAACATAATAACAAATTTTGCAGGGCTTAGGCCAAAGCCTGATACCGATGATTTTGTAATAGGTGAATCCAAATTTGCAAAAGGTTTCATAAATGTTGCAGGCATTGAGTCGCCTGGATTGACTTCTGCTCCTGCGATAGCCGTTTATGTAGTTGGAATATTGAAAGATATCAATGGAGGGTTGATTGAAAAAGAAGACTATATACCGAGAAGGAGAAAGAGAATCAGATTTGAAGAGCTTGATGATTCCGAAAAGGATGCCTTGATAAAAAAGGATCCCCGTTTTGCAAAGGTGATATGCAGATGTGAAACCGTAACTGAAGGCGAAATAATCGATGTCATCAGAAGAAATGTTGGCGCCAGGACTTTAGACGGCGTAAAAAAGAGGGCAAGACCCGGCTCCGGAAGGTGCCAGGGAGGTTTTTGCAGCCCGAGAGTGATCGAGATACTGGCGCGTGAACTAAAATGCGATATTTCAGATATCAAAAAAGGAAACCATAATTCATATGTATTGATAAAAGAGGATGCTTTTCCAGTCAGAGCTGCAGCTTTGGGCCGGGAGCAATGTCCTGATCAAGTAAAAAGCCGGGGCAGTTCTAACATGGAGGATGGCAATACACAAAGCGGCTCTGCAAAAGGGGTGGGATTATGATAAGCTATGATATAGTCGTTATAGGAGGAGGCCCGGCAGGGCTTGCGGCAGCTGTCGAGGCCGGAAAGTGCGGCGGGGTCAGCGTGCTTGTGATAGAGCGTGACCGCGAACTTGGGGGCATACTGCAGCAATGCATACACAATGGATTCGGCCTTCATATATTTAAGGAAGAGCTTACAGGCCCTGAGTATGCGGAGAGATTTATAAAAGAGCTGAACGAACTTAATATCGAGTATAAATTGAATACCATGGTGATCGATATTACAAGCGATAAAGTGATAACCGCCGTAAATCCTAAGGATGGACTCATAAAGATAAAGGCCAAAGCCGTGGTGCTCGCGATGGGATGCAGGGAGAGGACAAGAGGAGCTCTCAATATACCCGGCATGAGACCTGCAGGCATATTTACGGCAGGCACCAGCCAAAGATTCGTCAATATGGAAGGATATATGGTAGGCAAGAATATAGTGATATTAGGTTCAGGGGATGTCGGGCTTATCATGGCAAGAAGACTAACGCTTGAAGGAGCAAAAGTACAGCTGGTTGCGGAAGTGCTTCCATATCCAGGCGGACTTACGAGAAATATAGTACAGTGCCTTGAGGATTATGATATCCCTCTCTTATTGAGCCATACGGTTGTAGAGATTTGCGGCAAGGAAAGAGTTGAGGGAGTGGTGATAGCAAAGGTCGATGAAAACAGGAAGCCTGTTTTAGGAACTGAAAAGTATTATCCATGTGATACATTGCTTCTTTCAGTAGGACTTATTCCTGAAAACGAGCTTTCCCAAAAGGCTGGAATCATGCTTGATCCTGTGACAGGCGGTGCGGTTGTGAACGAGTCCATGGAGACTTCCATAGAAGGCATATTTGCCTGCGGGAATGTGCTGCATGTACATGATCTTGTGGATTATGTTACCGAAGAGAGCAAAAATGCCGGCAGAAATGCCGTAAAGTATGTAAAATCCGAAATATCGCGCGGCGGTCCGAAAATGATTGCAAAAGCTAAAAAGGGTGTAAGGTACATTGTGCCCCAGGTCATAAGGTTGGACAATATTGATAAAGCTGCCGTGTTGTCCATGAGGGTCGACAATATTTATAAAGACAGCAAACTTGTGGTAAAGATAGGCGATAAGACCATAAAGGAAATAAAAAAGAGATATTTAAGACCTGGAGAGATGGAGCGCATAACAATAAACAAAGGCGCCTTGAGTGAAGCATCGGATTCAGTGATATCGGTAGAAGTCAGTGAGGTGGTATGATGGATAAGAAAGAGATGACCTGTATAGTCTGCCCCATGGGATGCTGCTTGGAAATAGAAACTGATGGATCACACTATAAGATTACCGGCAACAGGTGCAAAAGGGGAGAAGAGTATGCTGTAAGGGAACTGATAAGTCCAATGAGGGTTTTGACGTCAACAGTGAGGCTTAAAAATTCGTATATCAGGAAGCTTCCTGTGAGGACAAATGGAGCCATACCCAAATCCCTTATGTTTGATTGCATCGATGTGCTTAAAACAATTGAACTGGAACCCCCCGTAAAAATCGGCGATGTCATAGTCAAAAATATTTTAAACACGGGTGTAAATGTTATCTCTTCAAGAAGCATATAGAAAACGAGTTATAA
>CALCDS010000373.1 GCA_937900065.1 uncultured Clostridiaceae bacterium
TATATGAGCAGCAGAATTTTAACCAGCCGCTCTATGAAGAAACACTTTACTATTTGAGGCCGTAACTTAAAAATTTTATTACGGCTTTGTCTTATTTTTTAGCCCTCATGGACTTTTCATATGCTTATTGACAATCTAAAAATTGCTCAATGGAGTGTTTATATATGATTTTATTCTTCAGTAAACCTTCCAATTTAGAGCCTTATTTTCGTAAATTTGCATACAGGAACCATGCCCGCAAAAGCCCGGCAGAACTGGTGACCATGCCTGAAATCCAGCTATTGTACCAACCGATGGCCCTGTTTCCCATACAGATGCTTCCATACCAATATTACCAGATAATACGGGGAAAGTTTCTTATGCCAAGCGCCTATTTCTTATATAATTTTTTCATGTCGGAATATCCGTTCCCGGAAGCTCAATATACCGAGCCCCAGTTCAAAGAAAAACTCTTTGAAGAAAAAGGGGAATACACGCAATAAAAACGGCTGCCTTAGTATGAAATCAACATATTCACCAATTTAAGAAGGATTTTACTATTTTTTAGCGAAAGTTCCTATGAGAAATAGAAATTTGAAATTCAATTGCTTATATCTGCGCACGTCATTTTTAATTTAACAGTGAACTGATTATAGTATTAATCTCTAAATGGCGGGAGGTCTATATGCTGAAATTAAGGGATCTAAAGAAATATTTTCTCCTTGATTTATCAGTTGTTTTGCTCTTTACGTGCTTTGCCTCAGGCGCTCCGGCTGCTTTGGCCGATCCGCTTTCAAATATGCAAAAAGAGTTAAACGGAATCTCAACCGAGCAAAAAAAGGTGCTCGAGAAACTTTTTGCAATGTCAAATAACATAGAGGAAATGGCCATAGAGCAAAAGCAATATGCTGATAATATAAAATTGCTCGGCAATGAGGTGGACAGGCTCAAAGAGGCAATTTCAAGCGGACAAAAGGACTATGACAGGAAACTTGACGTCTTAAGAGAGGTGCTTCAAATCTACCAAAAAAAAGGCCCGGGCACTTATCTTGAAATAATTCTTGATTCAAAAGATTTGAATACTCTCCTCTGGAGGATAAACACCATGCAGGACCTGTCCTTGAATACGGGCAAACTTTTAAAGTCCTTAGAGCAGACAAGCAGAGGCCTGTCCGAGAAAAAGTCCGTGCTTGATGAAAAGATCAAACGCATAAAATCCGATGGCGACAAACTAAATGAATCCCTAAACAGAGAAATCAAGCTAAAGGAAGATATGGAAAATTATCTGCAATCTTTAAGCGAGCAGGAAGGCTATTACAATGAAAAGCTTAAAGACATGGCCAAAGCATGGGAAAATCTAAAACTTTTGTTTTCCAATGCAGGCAGCGAATTTGCAAGGATCCTAAAAGAGGGCAGCATACCTTATGATGCTGTAAAGATCGACTTCACGCATGAAGGTATCAAAGGGACTATAGATGAAGAAACATTCAATAAAATAATCTCTTCAAGCCCTACACTTTCCAAGATGAAATTTAGTTTTCATGCAGGTGAAGTCAAAATAACCGTCCCGGAGAGCGATCTTGTATTAAACGGTACATTTCTCCTTGCCGAAGACGGCAAACTCAAGTTTGAAGCACATGACGGAAGTTTTTGCGGCATGCTTCTTGATAAAAACACTGTAAAAGAATTGTTCAGAGATAAAGATATAGTAATCGATATCAAATCTCTGTTAAACAGCAATTTGGACAAATTCGAAATACTGGACGGAGCTTTGAAATTTACAATCAGCCCAGGTATGTGATCGTCCAATGATTAACCAGGAGGAACTTGAAATGATTGAAGCACGGGAAGTCTGCCTGAAATATGCCGACGGCACGGAAGCTTTAAAAAATGTCAATGTCAAGATTGAAAACGGCGATATTGTATATGTCACAGGGCCCAGCGGTTCGGGAAAAACAAGCCTCTTGAAACTTTTTATGGGAATTGAGTATCCAACTTCAGGCTCATTGACAGTGCTTGGCCAACCAATATCAAAAGGTCAAACTTCAGGAATAAATAAACTAAGAAGAACGATCGGGCCTGTATTTCAGCAATTCCGCCTGATCAAGGGCAGGACAGCTCTGGAGAATGTGATGCTGGGAATGCGTTTTTTAGATTTTAATAAAGATGAAATCATGGAGAATTCCAAAGCCTCGCTTAAAAATGTTGGGCTTGAAGACAAAATCTCCTCGCTCGTTGAAAACCTATCCTGGGGAGAGTGCCAAAGAGTTGCAATAGCGCGGGCACTTGCCAGGAAACCTGCTTTGATACTGGCCGACGAGCCGACAGGCAATTTAGACAGGGATAATGCAGTAAGGATACTGCATCTTTTGACCGGTCTTAAAGATAAGAAAACGACTGTAATAATAACAACACATGCAACTCATCTGATTGACGGCAAAAAGGGCGATATGCTCATTCACATAGACAAAGGCAGCATTTGCTATGAAAGGCTGGAATAAATCCGATATGAAAAAAACTATCTATAATATGGGATATTTTTTGAATGAAACCAAAACCATAATCAAAACCGACTTGCTGTCCAACATATTTTCTCTTTTGTGCATGGTACTCATATTCTTTATACTTTCATTGATAATCGCGGTATGGCGTATAAGCATGTATGAAGTCAAAGTCATAGAAAAAGATGCACAGATAAGCGTATACTATGATTTAAACTTGGACAATAATTCTCAGGCGCAGCTGGTTGAAAATATAAAATCCATCAGCGGCGTAAATGAAGTATATATGGTCGGCAAAGATGAAGCCTATAAGCGCATGCAGGAAATACTTGGGGACGACGCTCAAGTTCTTGAGTTTTTCGATAATAACCCTTTCAGTCCCTTTTTAGAAGTAACCATAAAGCTTGACAACATGAACCCGATCTTGGAAAGCTTGAATAAGCTTGAAGGTGTTGATTTTGTCA
This sequence comes from uncultured Clostridiaceae bacterium, assembly GCA_937900065.1. Classification (GTDB taxonomy): domain Bacteria; phylum Bacillota; class Clostridia; order Clostridiales; family Oxobacteraceae; genus CALCDS01. Next base: position 2,945 of record CALCDS010000373.1, read on the forward strand.
GGGATAACAGGCAGGTTTTAAGCCATATCAAAAGCATTGTAAACATGATAAGCTTGCTTGGCTTCCTTTTTATAACTGCAGCCGGCATATCAACGGTTGTGATAATATCCCACATAATCGGAATGGGAATACAGAGCAACATTGAGCAGGTCAATACCTTAAAGCTTCTCGGGGCTCCCAAAAATTTTATCGCATTTCCTTTTTTGCTTGAAGGATTGCTGCTTACAATATCGGGAGGCTTGATATCATCAGCTTTCGGATCATTGACTTTGTCATATATTTATTCTAAGATGTCGGGCCCTATTCCATTTTTGCCCCTTCCCCCGATTGGCAAACTCATATCAAACCTGATAATACTGCTCATATGCATAAGTGCAGTTTTAGGAACCGCTGGAAGTATATTTGGACTTTCATCATCAAGGGAAAAAGTTTAGAATATAACCCTTTTAGGTGCACTATTCTTAAAGAGCTCAGACCGCTATCTAAAGGGTATAAACAGCGGATAAGATTTTCAAAATAGGCGTTTTAGTCAAGCAAAGGTAAAATTTAAGAGCGGCTCTCAATTTGAGAGCCGCTCTTTTTAGGTGTTAGTCAACAATAACTACAGGCTTGATTAAATCTTTCGGTTTATCCTTCATAAGCATCAATGCTTCATCTATATGTTCAAAACCGTGATATACATGAGTTACGAGCTTGCTTAAATCCACTCTGTTATATCTTACAAGATCGATCAGCATTTCCATCCTTAAACGTCCGCCGGGACATAAGCCGCCTTTTATTGTCTTATGTGCCATTCCGCATCCCCATTCTATTCTCGGTATGGGAAGATAATCACCGCTGCCATGATAATTAACATTTGATACGGTCCCGCCAGGCTTTACCATCTTAACAGCCTGGGCTAAAACTTCGCCCTTTCCTCCGGCTATTATAACCCTGTCCACACCTTTTCCATTTGTCATATCCAATATTTGTTCGGCTATATCGCCTTTTTTATAATTTACTATATCCGTAGCGCCGTAAAATTTAGCCGCTTCAACGCAAGCAGGTCTGGTTCCCACGCCGATTATCCTTCCTGCTCCTCTCATCCTTGCACCGGCCACTGACATCAATCCTACAGCACCAATACCAATAACCGCCACACTTGAACCTAATTGTATGTCTGCGAGTTCAGCGCCATGAAATCCCGTTGTCATCATATCGGAAATCATTACCGCATTCTGCACAGGGATTTCATCCGGAAGCAGAGCCAAGTTCATATCAGCATCATTGACATGGAAATAGTCGGCAAACACTCCGTCTTTAAAATTTGAGAATTTCCATCCTGCCAGCATCCCATTTGAATGTTGAGGATATCCGGCCTGTACCTCCATTGACCTCCAATCAGGTGTAACAGCTGGAACAACTACTTTGTCGCCGGGTTTAAAATCTTTTACTTCGCTGCCGACTTCAACTACTTCTCCAACAGCCTCATGGCCTAATATCATATTATGCCTTTCCCCAAGCGCTCCTTCAAAAACAGTGTGAATATCAGAAGTACATGGTGAAACGGCGAGAGGTTTAACTATCGCATCAATTGGTCCTGCAACAGGTTTTTCCTTTTCGATCCATCCTGCCTTATTGACGCCTAACATTGCAAATCCCTTCATAAACGATTCCTCCAATTCTATAACATATTTTGTTAAATATATAACAACAATTTTCAATTCAATGATAATTATAAATTATCTTCATGTCAAGCTTTGTTGAATGATATACAACAGTGTATCATAATGTCTGACGTTGATTCTGCGTCATTTTGTTGGAAAACACAGCTTATTTAAGGCAAGTATGTTAACTTATTAACTATATCTTGTTTTTAAGCTTTATTGATATTGATTTTTGACTTTTGAGCACCCGCATTCGACGCTTTTATATTTGAAATGCAGCTTCAAAATTAGAAATTCGAATTCAGCGTATAATAAATAGGACCTTTCAGGGTCCTTTAAAACAACTTTTATTGGTAACGTATGTGATCCATATATTCTTTTACTATCCTATCTAATTCAGGTTTCCCGGTTCTTATCTCGTCATTGATCGATATTCCTCTATCCTCAATGAGTAATTTGCGCAGGCCCATGAGCATTTTAGAAAATATGTTTTTAGCTTTCATACATACCACCTCAATTTCATATTACAAGGTGATGTATAAGGCCAAATTATGTTTATATTAAGATTGTGTTAAATAAACAATAATAATCATCCGCCCTTTAAATGCATACTGCATTTTAAAATTAGGCTATATTAAAGTATGTGTTAAGCATGGCCTAAAATCAAGGCATTTATTTTAAAAATAAAATGGGTTCTCAAATTTGAGAACCCATTTTCCGCCACTATAATAAATTATTCAAATTGCCTTATTGACTTTTATAAACTGTTAGCTTTGCTTTTAGATTTAACCACTGAAACTTTGCTGATATCTTTCTTTAACCCTGCGACTGCAAAAGCTGTTACGATAGTTCCGACTATGATTGACACTGTATATAAGAGCAGCCCGCCGACAGCATTCGGTATTGGAAGAACAAATATGCCACCATGAGGAACTGCCAAAGTGCATCTAAAGAGCATTGAAAGCGCACCGGTAACAGCAGAGCCTAACATTATTGAAGGTATGACCCTCAGAGGATCCGCTGCTGCAAAAGGTATCGCGCCTTCACTTATAAACGATATTCCAAGGAAGAACGCAGCTTTTCCAGCTTCTCTTTCCTCATTCGTGAATTTATTCTTTGCAATAATGGTAGCAAGGAATATTCCAAGGGGAGGAGTCATTCCGGCAGCCATTACCGCAGCCATTACCATCGAAGGTTGTCCTGCAGCGATTGTGCCAACTGCAAAAGTATATGCAGCCTTGTTTAAAGGGCCACCCATATCAAATGCCATCATAAGACCAAGAATTATTCCAAGTATAATTGCATTTCCTCCAGTTAAACCTTTCAGCCATGATGTAAGCCCTGCATTGATGGCAGCAACAGGTTTACCTATAATATAGACCATTAAAATTCCTATAATAAACGTTGAAATCAGTGGAAGTATCAAAACCGGCATAAGCCCTTCCATTGTTTTAGGAAGCTTTATTGATTTTTTGAGCAGCAATACGAGATAACCTGATGCAAAACCAACAATGATCCCGCCTAAAAAACCTGCTCCTATCTGCGTAGAAAGCAATCCGCCAACCATGCCTGGTATAAGTCCCGGCCTGTCGGCAATAGAATATGCAATATAGCCTGCAAGAATTGGAACCATAAGACTAAAAGCCCCGTTGCCCATCTGTGAAAGCGCTGCGGCAAACGAACCCTTCTGTTCAGATGCATGGATGCCAAATGCAAATGAAAAAGCTATCAATATACCTCCGGCTACGACAAATGGTATCATATATGATACACCTGTCATCAGATGCTTGTACGCTCCTGTTAGCTGGGCCTTTTTCTCAGCTTTGACCTCCAAAGCCTCGTTAACATAGTCCCTCTTTTCCATTTTCATAGCTCTCATTATCAGTGACTTGGGATCCTTGATTGCATCCTGTGCATGCACCTGTACTATAGGGAGCCCCTTGAACCTTTGTAGATCAACATTCGTGTCTGCAGCAATAATAACTGCATGCGCCTCTTTAATGTCATCATATGTAATAGCATTTTCGGCTCCAATGGAACCCTGGGTCTCAACTTTGATGTCAACATTCATTTCCTTAGCTGCTTTTTCAAGTGACTCAGCCGCCATAAAAGTATGGGCAATACCTGTTGGACACGATGTAACAGCTAATAACTTCATGATTTTACCTCCTTTATTTTTTAGGCTTTAAGCCTATTTTTCAAAAGCATTGATCACTTCCTCATAAGATTTTGCTTTCATCAAAGCTTCCCTCACCTCATCATGCATCAATTTCCTTGAAAGCATGCTCAAAACTTTTAAATGCATATCGTCTGAGTTGAGCGGTACAGAGATCAGAAAAAACAAATAGGCAAGCGTACCATCATAAGCTTTATAATCTATCCCCTCCTTTGACATTCCAAACGTTATGGCAGGTTCTTTTACGCTTTCATCCTTGCCATGAGGAATTGCGATTCCCATGCCTATCCCTGTAGAAAACTCGTTTTCCCTTTTGAAAACTGCATCTATAAATTTTTGTTTATTATACAATTTCCCATCCCTATACAATATATCCACCAGTTCACGTACGACATCTTCCTTGTTTCTAGACTTAAGATTAAACTCAACCCTTGTAGGGGATAACAAATCTTTAATGTCCAAAATCAACCCCTCCCAAAGAAAATCATTTTAGACTTGTTATAACGCATCAGTAGAAAATTTTTCTTACCTTCAAACTTTGGCGAGGTGAAAAAAAGCTTCCCGTCTGAAAATGATACGGTACCTGCCACCGCAAGTGGGGAACATCTACCACCTCGTTATTTTGATCATATCATTTAAATCGATTATATCCTTATAGTTTAAAAGAGCTGTCCTGCTGCTGATAACAGACGCTGTGCCACAGGCAGATGCAATTTTAAGCAATTCAAAATCGTTTAGATGCTTTAATACAGCATATACAATCCCTGCAACCATCGAGTCACCTGCGCCCACTGTATTTTTAACCTCAACCTTCAATGGTTCAGCAAAAAGACGATGCTTGTTCGACAGCAATATTGCACCTCGTCCACCCATGGAAACCACAACTTTATTTATTCCCCTGTCTATAAGCGCCATCCCTCCTTTTACGACTGAACCAATATCGTTTTCATCCAAATCAACTATATTCTTGAGTTCCTGTATGTTTGGTTTTACAGCATATGGTACGCTTTCAATGCCATTTTTTAAAACTTCGCCAGAACTATCGAGTATTGTTACTGCACCTTTATTATTGAATTTTTGAATCATGTCTTTATACACTGTCATTGGAGTGCCACATGGAACACTCCCGGAAATCACAACTATGTCATCCTTTTTTATCATTTCCAATAGTTTTTTCATGAGTAAATCTATATCCCTGAGTTCAACTTTAAATCCCTTTTCATTTATTTCAGTTATAATACTGCCTTGGGTTTCTATGATTTTTATATTGGTCCTGTTTATACCGTCTATGATTTGAAATGCTGGTTTAATACCGATGAGTCTTAAATAATCTATAAAAAAGCCGGAATTTTTGCTTCCTAAAAAGCCAGATGCGATGCTTCCAATTCCAAGAGATCTTAATGTCTTGGACACATTAATTCCCTTACCGCCAACAATACTGAATGAATTGCTTGTGCGGTTCACACTTCCTCTCACCATCTTGTCTAAAATAATTGTTTTATCTACTGCAGGATTTAAGGTTATTGTATATATCACAGCTCCACCTTCCTTAAAGCCTGGTTATTATATCCACTCCAAGCTGCCTGTACTTGTCTGCTTCCTCCTCGGAAAGTTCGCTATCGGTAATTATGCAGTCGATGTCCTTAACCGAGCATATGAATGCAAAAGTTACTTCATTGAATTTTGAACTGTCAGCAACTATATAAACCTTTTTAGATGTTTCTATCATAGCTTTTTTAGTATTCGCCTCAATGATATTGGGTGTTGTGGCGCCACATTCTATTGATATGCCATTTGCTCCTATAAAAGCTTTGTCCACTCTGAACTGCTTGAGAGTCATTTCAGCGGTTGGTCCAATCATGGCTTTGGTATTCGATCTTATCATCCCTCCGGTCGTGATGACTTCGATATCCTCACTGTTTGATAGCTCATAGCTTAACGGCACCGAGTTTGTTATAATGGTTATGTTTTTTGCTTTAATATATTTTCCAATATATTGTGTCGTGGTTCCTGAATCGATTATTACAGTATCGCCATCATTTATCATCCCGGCGGCAATCTTCCCAATAGTATCTTTTTTGTCTGCGTGTTTTTCTTGTTTTTCGAAAAAGGATGGCTCAAACTGCGTATTCACATTCGAAACAGCTCCGCCATGTGTCCTTAATATGTTACCATGATTTTCCATACTCATAAGGTCCCGCCTTATAGTAGATTCTGAAACTTTGAAAAGCTTTGCGAGTTCAGACACCCTTACACTTTTTCCATCGCTGATCATCTTGGCAATTTTTATCTTTCTTTCTTCTGCAAACATGATTCCCTCCATGCGTGATTCTTGCAAAATATTATGCTCATTTATAATCACATATGCTCGTTTATGACAGTTTCAGTATATTGCAAATATATCGAAATGTCAATACAAACTATAATATTAAATATCCCTAAACTAAAATCTGATTACACCGGAAAATTAAAAATGATAAGTCTTTTATTCCTAAGAATTGCGAAAATAATTCCGTGCAACAATTCTTAAAGCTACTTTTTTAGATTTGCTATGGCATTTGTATGGCATTTTTGATTTTGGGATTTGTTTTTAAATAAAATAAAAAAGCCGGCAGTTTAGTTTAGAATACTGCTGGCTTTATCTTTGGCAGGGGTAGAAGGGATCGAACCCTCAACCAATGGTTTTGGAGACCACTACTCTACCAATTGAGCTATACCCCTACGACAATAATTAATATAACATAAAATATTTTTTAATGCAACAAAAAGTGCTTTCCATCGATTTATAATATTTATCAATAAATTTAGAAACTCTATGCCAAAGATAGGGAAATGCTTGGTGCGGCGGCTTATGCTTTACAAATTTTTATCTGCTTCTCATTGAATCTTGAATCCTGACTCCCTTAACACTTGTGTCAATTTATCGATATTGATTATCCTAAGTCTGATCACGATTTCCTTGACATCAAGCTTTACCTCTGGATCCACTACTGTAAAGCTGATTATATCTCCGCCCAACTTGGTTATTATATCTGTCAGTTTGGCCAGCTGTCCTGGAACATCATAGGCAATGACCGCTATCCTGTGGCCTTCATTTAAACCGAACAGTTCACTGAATGCATGGAATATCGCGTGATGCGTAACAATGCCTTCAAATTCTCCCCTGTTGTTTACTACGGCTACGAACGGTATTCCGAAAGTCTCCAGCACTTTTGATGCATTCTCGACTAAATCGTTTGGATCCACTTTCGGTATTATGTTCCTGTAAATGCCTCTTACAGTCGCATTTTCAATATAGCTTTCTTTATCAGGATAGTCGCCCTTAAAATATTCCTCATATATCTTTTGCTTGGATATAATACCGAGAAATGTCCTGCCTTCCACTACGGGTATTGATAAGAAATTATTATCCTCGATTTTCTTTAGGGCTATTTCTAAACTTTCATATGGACTAGCTGTAACAAGCCGGCTTTCCTCCAACATCAGTGCTCTGACTATCATAAATATACCCCCCGAATTTGATCCCTTGCTGGGAATTTATACAAGGTAATAATTATAAATATTATACATCATAAACCAGCACAGTTAAAGGCCAACTAAAAAAATCGCATCACAGCCTCATAGTAAAAGGAAGCACATATGAAGTGCTTCCTTTTTATTGCTGTCTGCATTGCATCAATTATCTTTGTGTTCTATGCTTTCATTGTTTGAATCCTGCGCATCTTGCGATGAGCTGCCGTTTCCGGAAAAGTCTTCGCCATGTGAATCACCATTTGATGCCTCCCGGCTTCCCCCTTCGGGTCGATGACCTGAGCTGTCATTATGATTTGAACCGGCCCTTCTCCTTGTGAATATATAATCCAGCAGCGTGCCAAATCCAAGCGCCAACACGAGCAGTGATATTATCGCTGATATCCAACCCATATTTGATGAGCCGAGTTCAATTATCCTCTTAATAAGCCATACGCTAAGCAGCCCTGCCGCCAAAGCGCTGTATCCGGTTATTTTCCGCTTTGATATGAGCTCTCCAGCCTTTCCCCCTATATATACATATACAGGGGTAATTGCTACAAGGCCGGCAATCAGATATGCTATCCACAAAAACGGTATCACTATTATCCCTATCACGGTTATAGCCAAAAGTATTGTAAGCACAATCACTACAATCGGTGAACATATCAGAGTCAAAAATCCTATTCCGATCCTTCTCCCGATATTATTGTCAATCGCATCGGCCATATCGGTCACCTTTTGAGGTATTATAAGATACACCAGTGCGGAAAGCAAAAACAATACCAGTGCAGAGACAAGCGAAAATACCGTATTTCCTACGCCAGACCAGGCTCCAGGCCATATGGGCGGAATTGTTCTAAAACCGAAGTTGTTGTTTCCTCCCAGAGGCCCTCCAAAAGCCTGCACTCTGTCGCCTAATATCTTACCGTTCGGCCCTAATTTAATCTCGCCGCTGACAGTTGTAACATCTCCCATAACTTCGCCATTTACGATCACGTCACCAAAAACTGCTACCACATCTCCTGTCACCGAACCATTTATATAAATATTTCCCTTTATGGTAACAGCATCCCCATTGACAGTGGTGCCATCATTTACGTATATATCTCCCTTGATTCTTACTATGTCATTTTGGTTATCCGCTGTTTTTTGAGCAGCTGCCGCTGGTATGCAAAGTATAAACATTGCGATCAATGCTGCCGCCAGAATTTTATAAGCCTTCTTCATAATACTACCTCCTGACCATTTTTCGCACGGAATTGAGCATATATAAACCCGCAAATACCAGCAATGCTCCCGCAAAAATCACCGTGCCGTACATATTCGTAAAATCATTTATAACGAGCTCGGCAATCCTTCCCAATGATATCAGTTTGGCTGAAAGTGAAATGGCTGCATACCATATTTCCATCAGAATATTTTCAAAACGATCGGTAGAATGGATAAACACTCTGAAGTATCCTGCAGCCAGATTCAAAACCGAAGCATACATAAAAGCATATGCGATCTCAAACCAACCTAATATGAGCGCAAAACATGCCGCGACTTTCATGATACGCTCCTTGTTTTGGGCTTTCATCTCGTCTTCCTGCATTATTCTTGATATAACCTTTTTTTCTATGCCTTCAGGGGCTTCTTCCATCTCTACTTCATCAAGCAGTTTTACCGTTTCCCGTAAAGATTTAAATTCAAGACTGCAATCAGGACATGAATCCAAATGCTTTTCCAAAAGCCATTTTTCATCGCAATCTATCTCATTGTCGATGCACTTCATCATGAGTTCATACGCTGCCTCGCAGTTCATAATAGCCCCCCTTTCTTTCACTAAATTTGTTCTTCAGCATCAATCTTGCCCTATAAATCCTGTTTTTAACAATACTCATCGGTTCACCCAATATATCGGATATCTCCGCATAAGAAAGATTCATGAAGTGATAGTATATGATTACGGTCCTGTACTTTTCAGGGAGTTCATTGACTGCTTTATTTATATCCTTCTTTGTTTCTGAATCTATGAAATGTTTTTCAGGCGATGAATCGTCTTTTATATTATAATCCTCGATGGGTACGGTCTGAATTTTACGCTTCCTTATTAAATCGATACACATGTTTGATGTTATTTTAAGTGCCCAGGTTGAAAATTTGCTCCGACCGTTATATGCCCTAAGTCCCCTGTATATTTTTATAAATGCTTCCTGAGTCCCGTCTTCAGCATCATACCTGTCTTTGAGCATCCTGAAGCACATGTTATATACAAGCTTTTTATATTTCACCACAAGTTCTTCAAAGGCCTTTAAGTCTCCTTCCTGGGCTCTCTTTATAACCAAGGCCTCATCTGTCATGCCACCACTTCTTTCAATCGTTTCTCAACAATATATACGGCATAATCATATACATGTCTGATATAATCACAAATCTTTTTTCCACATTATGAATGCATCTTCATTATTATCGGCATAATAGCGGGGCCGCAACCCTTCAATCGCGAACCCATATTTCTTATACAAATTCAATGCTATGAGGTTTGTTCTTCTAACTTCCAAGGTCATCGATTTTACGCCTTCACCCTTTGCTACTTTAATCAGCGCTTCCATTATCATTTTTCCCACTCCGATTCCCCTGTATTCAGGGTGGACCGCTATGTTGGTTATATGGCCTTCGTCGACTATGACCCACATCCCTCCATAGCCTATAATCTTGTCATTGAGATATGCCACCTGGTATCTTGCGCAGATGTTCCGGCAAACTTCATTTTTAAAGGCCTCTTCCGACCATGGTGCAGTAAATGAAAGCTCTTCTATCTCGATAACTTGAGGTATATCCCTGGATGTCATATTGTGAATTACTATATCATCCACAATCATACCAATCCCCTATGAGCTTTATCATATTCCCTTTCAGCCTGAGGCTTTCTTAAATAAAACGGCACAAAGCTCATATAATCATCAAAACTGCCTTTCTCATATCTTTTTATAGCCAATGCGGCAATCGATGACGCCCTTCCCATGTTCATGCTTACAGGAGCAAATTTGGCCCTGCTACCTAGCATTTCCACAATCTTTTCTCTGTATGCGAAAATTCCGTCACCTAACAGTATCACATCTTCATCATATAACTTGAGCTTTGCCATCAAATCTTCAAGGGATATGGCCATATAATCCTCTTGTTTTTTCAGCCAATCCTTCTCCCACCTGTACACGGCGGTATATACATTTCCCCTTAGAGCATCGATTATAGGGCATATGATGCCGTTTGCATATGCCATATTGAATGCCAGAGAATCAAGCGTGGGTATGCCGATCAGCGGCTTATCCGCTCCGTGGCACAGGCCCTTGGCGGTAGCGGCGCCTATCCTAAGTCCTGTAAATGAACCCGGGCCGCTCGAGCATGCAATGCAATCGACATCCTTTACCGTAATATCCAGGAAGCTTAAAATCCGGTCTATCATTGGAATCAATATGGTTGAATGCTGCCTTTTATAATTGTATGTAATCTCGCCTAATATCTTTGTGTTATCAACGACAGCGACAGATGCCACTGCTGATGATGTATCCAGTGCCAGAACCTTGGTCATATCAATCTCTCCATTTCTTAAATTCAAGTTTATGCAATATCCCACTTTTCGATGATTTTACGGCATACCGGCTCATATTTTTCGCCGCTTGTTTCAAGCGTTATCTTTCTGAAATAAACACCCTGTTCCATATCCTTTGAAATGCTTATCTTTATATTCTCTTTCGGTATTATATCTTCAATCAAGTTTGCCCACTCTATCAAGCAGACGCCTTCGCCGAAGAAATACTCATCACAGCCTATCTCATACATCTCTTCCACGTCGTTTATCCTGTAGGCATCGAAATGATACAAAGGTATCCTTCCATTGTATTCATTTATGATTGTAAATGTAGGACTTGTAATATGTTCGTTGATTCCAAGCCCCTTTGCAAATCCCTTGGCAAACTGCGTCTTCCCGGCCCCAAGCTCTCCTTCCAGGCAAACTATATACCCTCTTTGGGCTATGCTTCCAAGTATTCTTCCTATATCTTCAGTATCCTCAGGACTGTTTGACAAAAATTCCATAATCATCACTGCTTTCCGAATGCTCAAATTCCATATGCTCAATAAAACAGGCATATAGTATATTCTCCTAATCCAAAATAATTATATATTTGCAACAGTCCCATATCAAGTAAAACACTCAAAATATCCAAATGTTTACCAGATATGGGACTGACAAAAACACTTATTTATGAAGTATCGGAGATAATTTTTTGTATGAGAAAAATACAATAGCGGATTCTATGAGGCCCTTTAAAACATTAAACGGTATTATGCTTAGCACTATCAATGTATTCAGATCCTTTACGGCCGGATTGACCTTTGATGCCGCCCCTACTGCAAACGCGATCTTAAAGCCAAGCACCTTTTCATACAATGGCAGGAATATAAAATAGTTTCCAGCCGCCGCCAGAGCCGACATTGCTGCTATCCCTGCCACGATGCCAAGCAAAGCATGCTTCCTGTCCTTTTTGCGCATGTATATCAGCCCGGCCACATAAACATAGCCGGAACCCACAATAAAGTTGGCAAGCTCTCCTATTCCCGCGGTCCCGGGTTTTAATACGGCATGAAGCACATTTTTAAGCGCCTCAATCGCCACACCCTCCAAAGGCCCCATTGCAAAAGCTCCGAATATTGCAGGAATATCGCTTATGTCCAGCTTTAGAAACTCCGGGAATATCGGAAGAGGAATTTCTATCAATGCCATCAATAAAAAAGATACGGCTGATAATACTGAAACCTTGATTAGTCTGTTCAAACTGCTGTTTTTCATCATGCACCCTCCTGTTTTTATATCATAGCTATATCTTCAGGCCATCATCAATTATGGGTCGTCCATAATAAAATTAAAAATCCAGCGGAAACGGCCATAGAAATCAGCCCATTTTACATCAAAGAAAATTTTAATTCTATATAGGACTGATTATAAAAAAAGCCCCTGAAAACTTCAGGAGCAATAATGTAAAAGTTAAACTTCTTTCATCCAGACTTAACTGTCGGCTCCGGAATTACACCGGATCTGCTAAAGTTCAAACAAAATCGTTCAAACTTGCTCGCGGGCTTTACCGCCGGTCGGGAATCGCACATGACGGCACCAGCTTGGCCATCATTTTGCTCACCCTGCCCTGAAGATTATACAGCTATTTGATTATTATACTAATTATAATATTAATGATGCTGATTTGTAAATATATTTCAGCAAATATTCATTCCTTCGTCCAAATGCTTTTTAGCAGGCACAGCTCCTTGCCATCCATGTCAACTATGCTGTGGGAGCACACCGCACCTTTATCATGCTCTGTTATGCTTGTCGCGGCTTTTATGGTTTCACCATACCTTGTTTCCTTCTTATATGTTACCAAAAGCCTGTTTAGCATATATTTTTTCACTATTTCCTGCGAAACGGTCTCCATAGCCCATTCCACATATTTGACATTGTTTACATGCATATTGGTATCTATATCGCTGTATCTCACTTCAAACAGTTTTTCACAATCGGCCATTTCAGGAGCTTTCAAATTTTCGATGTTTAGCTTATCCGAACAATTTATATCGACATTGTATGCGTGGTATATGGGCTCAGGTATCCGAATCGGCTTTTTGGTATCCATCTTTACAAGCAGCCACTCACTATCGGCTGATGCGATAATCTCCCCGTCGGCACTCTGCATTTCAAACTTCCTGTAGGCATAAAATTTATAAAGCGAATTGGGTATGGTTATGACTTTTACCCTGTCGCCGAACTTAGGATATTTTTTGATGTTTATATCCCATTTATAAAGCACCCATAAAAGCCCTTTCCCATATAAATAGTCGATTCCCACGCCTGCACCTTCACTTTGAAGCAATGCTATGTCTTCAAAATAATCCATAAGGCTTAAAATTTTGCATCTCTTTTTGTAATCAACCTCATAATAATGTATGTCATATTCTTTTTCCATAACTATAGGACACATGCTTATTTCCCCTTTTTAACGTTATCCTCCAATCATACATGCGGAATTTCCGCATGTATGATTGGGCTTAAACTGCAAAGTCATATGAGCATATTGCTTTTCACCTATTGAAAGTCAGCATAAAATTTATATAAGCTTACTCAAAAACATTTATCAGGTTATTGAAGATCTGTTTATTGTCCTTTATATTCTTTTCATTTCCCAGCACGCACAGGAAATTTTGCTTCACGACATCTTTCAGCATATCTGATAGCTTATTTATATCATGAGCGCTGCAGCTTAATACATCGTCCCTTTCAGACTGCATATCCTCTGTGGTTATATGGCTTATATAGTTGATGGTAGCCCTCTCACCCTTCATGGACGGCGTCATGGGAAAATCAAGCCTGCTCATCGTACCTATTATGTACTTTGTCATCTCTTCTTTTCCCGCATTAAATTTCTCAAGATAATCTCCAACATTGTCAAAAACATCGAGAGTTCTTTTCAGATTCGGGTCCCTGTATGAGCTCAAGTACACATTTCCTCCCCTTCCAAAACTTGCAAAGGCGCCATAAGCCCCGCCTTGAACGCGTATCATATTCCAGAGATAATCATACCCCAATATAGTCTGCAACACTTGCAAACATCCTGTATATGAATAACCAAGCTCTATGAAATTATAACCCTTTGCCGAATACTGAACCCTTCCCTGGGTCATAAGGCCTTCGTTTTCAGGATCTATCTCAAAATCGAAAGCTCCGGGGTTTAATCTTGAATTGCCGAACTTTCCAAGCAAATCACCTATAATGCTCTTGAGCTTCTCATAATCGCCTTTTGATGCTGTAAAACTCACTAGAAGATTCGTCCTGTTAAATACCATATCGGAAACCCTTTTAAGGTTTGAAATAACCTTCTCATATACATCATCAAAATGCTTCTCAAGGTCTGATATGAATTTATAAAAGCTTATGCCGCTCGTGATTTCATTATACATCCCGGATGGCGAGAAATATGAAGACATACGCTTTGCAGTAACCAAATGGCCCCTATCGAATATCATCAATTCAAATCTCGATTTCACTTCCCTGATTATCTCAAGGAGCCGCCTCTTATCATCAAACTTTGTGCTCCTTGTTATCTCTCCGATAAGCTCCATGACTTTGGGAAGCTTATCTATCAATGACTTGGACCTTACTACAAATTTGGGATGAAACTTTGTATTGCTTCCGTTTTCTATATAGGTTTCAACATTGAATTCGATTCCGCCGGTATGTATGTTCACAGCATTGGATAATCCGGCATAATCATATTTGGATGTGTCCTCTTTTCCGAGTACTTCAGCAAGAAGGCCTTCATAAGGTATCAGCTCTTTCGGTACCGGGCTTGCATCAAAATAAAGGTTGAGATAACCTATACCGCCTGTAAATACAGGATGGAATAGCACTTTGACTCCTGCCTCATCATTCTCGACTATAGGAAGCTTTTCAACTTTCGGATCTATGTCATCTAAAGAAAGATTCGGCATTGTCGCCACAGCTTCAGGGCTGTCCGGGCTCGTTTGCCTTTTTTGCAGCTTCTTAGTGTTTTCAATTATTTTATCAAGGTCCCTGTCGCTTAACCCTTGCTTATACCTTTCAAGCTTTATCTCGGTTTCCCTGTTTCTAGACTCGGTCAATCCCTTTTCAGGTTTCAATACTATAAAGGAACTGTGGGTATTGTTTAGAATATATTTTTCTATAAGCTTTTCAAAATAGTCTGATGTCAAAGCTTTTTTTATTTGAGACAGTTGAGGCTCAAATCTTAGATGTATGCGCGGGTCTTCTCCGTAAAGCCAGCTGTCCATTGATTTTATATTATAAATAAGCCCTTTTGGATAACTTCTAAAATCAGCTTCCCTAAGTTCGAATTCCTTTATATTGATTGAGGCCTCTATAAGCTCCTTATCCAATCCTTTTTCAACCAAACCCTTTAGAGTGTCAAATACTATCCTTTTGAATTCGTCTTTCTTATCTTCATTTGAATTCTTTACGACTATGCTGAATACAGGCTGTAGTATGCTGTTGTCAAACCTGCCGAGCACATCCTTGCCTATCCCCGCATCGATGAGCGCTTTTTTTAGAGGCGCTGCAGGCGTTTCAAGAAGCATATATTCAAGTATTTCAAACGACAAATAGATCAATGGGTCAGTGGATTTTCCAACCGAAAAGTTCATATTCAGGTATGTCTTATCGGCTGCACTTTCATCCGACGACAATGGATATGGTACAGACATCTCCTTCATGCTTTTAAAAGGCTTCTGAAAAGGTATCTCTGAATCTATTTTTATCCTGTCAAAATTTTTCAAATAATTATCGTTTAAAAACTTAAGTTCCTTTGATATATCTCCGTTTCCATACAGGAAAATATAACTGTTTGAAGGATGATAGTATTTTTTGTGAAAACTTAGGAACTCATCTATGGACAGATCAGGTATCACATCAGGGTCCCCGCCGGATTCAAACGAATAGGGCGTATCAGGATAAAGCGATTCCTCCACCTTCCTGAACAATATCGATTCCGGTGATGAAAACTCTCCCTTCATCTCGTTGTATACAACACCCTTATAGTTTATGTTGTCTTTCTTATTTTCGAGCTCATAATGCCAGCCCTCCTGCATGAATATCTCAGGATATTTATATATGTTCGGATAAAGCACGGCATCCATATACACATCCATAAGATTAAAAAAGTCCTTCTCATTCCTGCTCGCTACCGGATACATTGTTTTATCCGAAAATGTCATGGCATTTAGGAAAGTATTCAGTGAGCTTTTGGCAAGATCTACAAAAGGCTCCTTTACAGGAAACTTTCGCGACCCGCAAAGCACGGAATGCTCGAGTATATGGGGTACGCCCGTGCTGTCCTCGGGAGGCGTCCTGAAACTGATTGAGAAGACCTTGTTGTCATCATCGTTCTCAAGCTGAAAAAGTCTTGCCCCGCTCTTTTCATGTTCAAAAACCCTTCCTATCGATTTTATTTCATCAATATTTTCTTGTGAAACCAATTTAAAACCATTATAATTTTTCCCGACCTCCATGTCTCATACTCCTTTCATTGTCATTTATTGAGACTCTGTTAAAATTCAACAGACCGTTAATTAGGTGAATATATTTATATATTTAACATCATTGACACTATTATACATATGCTCATGCTTAAGATTATCTTGATTGCAAAGATTTGACTGCTTTATCGATTCGGTTCAATCCTTCTTCAAGTATGCTCCTTGGGCATCCGAAATTCAGCCTCATAAATCCCTCTCCTTCTTCTCCAAAGTCCGTGCCGCTGGTTAGGCCTATTCCGGCTTTTTCTACAAAGAATTTTTCAAGCATACTCTGTTTAAGTCCAAGCCTTCTGCAGTCGACCCAGGCAAGGTATGTGCCCTGGGGCCTGAACAATTTTAAGTCGGGTATATTTTTTTTCAAGTAATCATCGATAAAACTGATATTACCCTCCAGATAAACAAGCAGTTTTTCAAGCCATTCCTCCCCATGGGTGTAGGCAGCTTCCATGGCTTCGATCCCGAATAAATTGCCTGTATTTATCCCTGTTTTTTTAAAAGTGTCTGCAAATCTGCGCCGCAGAGTTTCATCAGGTATTATGACAGCCGACGCCGAAAGTCCGGCTATGTTGAATGTCTTGCTCGGAGCGATACAGGTTATGGTCCGCTCTGACAGCTCGCTCGAAATCGAAGCAATCGGTATATGCTTGTTTCCATTATATACAATATCAGAATGGATTTCATCGGATACTATTACGGCATCTTTGCTTTTGCAAAGCTTGCCAAACCTTTCAAGCTCTTCGGCTTTCCACACTCTTCCCCCGGGATTATGCGGGCTGCAGAGTATTGCCATCTTTGCTCCCATATCAAGCTTATCTTTCAGATCTTCGTAATCCATCAAGTATTGTCCATCCATCTGTTTAAGCGGGTTCCTCAAAAGCCGGCGGCCATTATACTTTACCGCAACAAAGAAAGGATGATATACCGGTGTCTGAATTATAACAGAATCACCCTCTTTTGTAAAAGCCTGAACAGCTGTGTTTATCGACGGCACCACGCCGGGCATATAAAAAATCCAGTCCTTCTCGATTTTCCATCCATGCCGCCTTTGCATCCAGTCTGCTATAGCTTCATTTAAACGTCCAGGTCTATAAGTATAGCCATATACTCCATAGTTTGCATGCTTTACAATAGCATCTATGACAGGTTTAGGAGATTTAAAGTCCATATCAGCCACCCACATGGGCAGTACATCCCTCCCAAATACATCACGAGCATGATCCCATTTTACGGAATCAGTGTCCCGCCTGTCTATTACTTCATCAAAATTGTACTCCATTTGACCGCCTCCTATGTAAACAATTATAACGCATCAATAGAAAATTTTTCTATAGCCAAAAATTTTTCTTGACTTTGTGCGTTAGAGCAAGGCAAAGTCTGCAAAAACTTTAGAATTTACTGCTGGTGCATACAAAAAAGCCAAACTATATAAGTATAGTCTGGCGTGTTAAACCA
>CALCDS010000374.1 GCA_937900065.1 uncultured Clostridiaceae bacterium
AAAAATCAACACCTTATCAAAATCCTAAAATTGAAATAAGCGAAGAAAATCCACAAAAGGGTTAAGATTTTAAAGCATGTGAAATATACATGTTTCTATCTCATATACTTATAATGAAACCTTTATAAGAGGTGTTGAAGTTGGGTCGTAAAGAATATATGCCGATATTTGCAATCGAGAAATACATATTGTCCAAATATCCATATAAAATAAAGAGCATAGATCCCATAAAATTCAAAGACACTGATAAGCAGAGGGCAGTATACAGGTTTGAAACCGATCAGGGACCAAAATGCTTAAAGAAAGTGTATTTTGATGAGGCAAATCTATTGTTCGTGTATTCTGTAATTCAGTGGTTTTACAGTCATGGAATAAATGTGCCCAAACTGCTCCCTACAAAACAAGGCGGGAGATATGTCAATTATAATGGAAGCCTTTTTATGGCGACAGACTGGATAGAAGGCAGAAAATGCAATTACGATGATGATGCCGATGTCGGGATTGCAGCAGCCAACTTAGGGCTCATGCACAGGTCATCATATGATTTTCACCCCATAGGAGGCAGTTTTATAAGGAAGGAAAATACTGATTGGTATAAGACATATAATAGGAGATATTTGCAGCTCGTTCAATTTTATAACACCGCCTCAAATTTCATGGACAAATTTTCAAGAATATACATTGAAAACTTTGACTATTTTCTATTTAGAGCTGCCCATGCCGTTAAAATACTAGGAATGTTGGACTCCAAAAAAATGGCCCAACCTGCTGAAGAACACAACACCATATGCCATCTTGATTATGTGAACAAAAACATCATAATCACCGATAAAAATGAATTGTATGTGATAGACTTTGATAAATCCAGAATCGATATACCCGTCCACGACATAGGCACATTTTTAAAAAGGATATTAAAAAGAAAGAATACGAGCTGGAGTTATGAAATACTATCCTTGGCTCTTGAAAACTATGAAAAGGTGCGTGAGCTTTCATTCAATGAACTGTTGGGACTCTTTGCATTCCTTGAGTTTCCACATAAATTCTGGAAAATATCAAGGGATTATTATGCCAACAGAAAAGACTGCAGCAAAAAAATGTTCATAAACATGCTGTCAAACGCATGCTTTCAGAAAAACAACCATGATGAATTTTGCTCAAAATTTCAAGCATACATAGAAAACAGATATAATGTTGATTTAAATTGAATTTGCCACACTGAACATTATCATTGAATAAAAATGCATAAGCTTATAGGCAGTCTTTCTCCTTGGTACACCTTTGCTTATCTTTACTGTATTGCTTCTTGGGTGTACGCTTTTTTATGCCCCTATACTTTATTTTTACGGTTCTTTTGTGTATAATATTAAGATAAAGAGGTAAAATTGTTCGAATCTTCTTAAATAGTTAGAAAATACTGCGGTATTTCTTTAAATATACTCATTATCAGATTTCTTATTAATAAGACAAGTTGGTGTATTACATTTGGCAAAGAAAATTCTAGTAGTAGACGATGAGGAATATATAGTAGAACTTCTCCAGATGAATCTAAAGCAGCATGGATATGTGCCTATATGCGCCTATTCCGGCATTGAAGCTATAGATAAAGCTCAAAAGATGAAACCTGACCTTATCCTCCTTGATATTATGATGCCTGATATGGATGGGCTTGAAACTTGCAGAAAATTGAGAGAGGATCACCTGCTGAAAAATATACCGATAATCATGCTTTCTGCCAAAAGCGAAGAAGCAGACAAGGTAATAGGTCTTGGTGTAGGTGCAGATGACTATATCACAAAGCCTTTTGGCATCCGAGAATTGCTTGCCAGAATCAATGCGGCACTGCGGCGCGCAGAGCGAAGTCTTCCAAGCGATGAGCTTATTCATGTCGGCGATCTGCAGATCAATACTTCAGCGCATATCGTGAGCATAAACAATAACATAATAAATCTGACACTTACAGAATACCACATTTTAAAATATTTGGCTGAAAATGTTAACCGCGTAGTCACAAGAGAAAATTTGATTTCAGCATTGAGCCCGTTCATCTCGATTGAGCAAAGCGCTATCAATGTGCATATGCTGAATCTCAGAAGAAAAATAGGAAGCAATTATATCATAACGGTCCGTGGCCTCGGTTATAAGCTGATAGTTCCTGATGAAGCACAATCCTGATTTGACATTATCGATTTGAATATCTTGAGCAAAATATTGAAATGGGAAATCATTCAAAGGGAGCAATTGCCCAACCGGAGGAAAAATGAAACGGTTTATCTTATCAATGTTAGTTCCAGTTTGTGCTTTTATTTTTTTGGTCGTTTTATCTTTTTTTTGCATTTCCGTTTATAAGTCAGAAGTGCAAAAACAGGCAATCCACACAATGGAGGTTCTTGATGACTATATCAGTAAAGCCAAGGCAAATGGGGAAAGCATAGATTCCCGGACTTTTATCACTCGCCTTTCTGAAATAGCAGATTGCCGCGTATGCCTTTTTTCAGGAGAAGGCAATCTGCTTATTGATTCCGATACAACAGGCTCAAAAGACCCTGACCCTTATTCTGCAGTCAATACAACAGAAACAAAAAATGGAGTTATTTCTGATTCTATCTCTTATCAGGATAATCAGCATTTCCTGAATGAATTTTCTTATTTTAAATCCGATAATGCCAACTCTTTTATAATCTGCGCTTCATTTCCGCTTAGCAGATTTAACAATCTCCTGCTAATACAAAAATCAATCATACTGGGAGGCTGCATACTGCTTATAACAGCCGTACTGTTCTATGGGCTGTGGCAAAAAGCTCTCTCTTCCAAAACAATCGGCATAACAAAGTCAAGCAATGGTCTGATAAATAAAATCAAGAAAATAGAACTTTATGCAAATGAAAGAATCAGCCTGTTAAGTACGGTATTGGCAAATATGGAAAGTGGAATCATTCTCTTTGGCACTGACTGCTCAATTTTGATGATGAACCCTAAGGCGCAGTCTCTTACGGGTGCAAAAAGCAGCCTCTTTTTCCCCCATAGGCCAAATCCGGAACTGGAATATCCGCCGGTGCTGATTGCGATACTAAAAATGGTTCGAAACAGCATGTCCTCAAAAAAGACCCTTATCCAGGATTTGCATACCGATGACGGCAAAATACTTTCCATACATATAGATATTGTCTACAGCAAATATATTCCGTATACTTTCTACGGCACCCAGGCCTTTATAACTGATGTAACTGAAAAAAGGCGGATGGAAAAAATCAAGGATGAATTCGTATCCAATGTTTCCCATGAACTCCGCACTCCGTTGACTTTAATATCCGGTTTTGCAGAAACACTTCAGGATTGGAGAGAATTGGATGATAAAGACTGCGAGCGCGCCTTAGAAATCATTGATATCGAATCAAAAAGACTGAAACACATGATATCACAATTGCTTGATCTTTCGCATATTGAAAGCCGAATCGGAGCAAACAATCTTGTACCCATAGACCCAATAGAAACTATCAGATCCATCATCTCCACTATACAAGCTCTATCTGAGAAGCGTAATATCAATTTTAAAATCGAGCTTGCAAGTGAAAAGGCTGAAATATTGGGAGACAAGGTTTCAATTGTTCAGATTGTAAGCAATCTTTGCGAAAATGCAATCAAATATACACCCTCAGGCGGGAACGTATTGCTTTCCGTCCAAAAAGAAAAAAATCATCTTGTGATTCTGGTCAAGGACAATGGAATCGGAATTCCTGAATCGGAAATCCCCCATATTTTTGAACGCTTTTACCGGGTCGAAAAATCAAGGAATACAAAGCGCGGAGGCTCCGGTTTAGGACTTTCAATCGTAAAAGGACTCGTTGATGAGCTTGGCGGAGACATTTCCGTTAAGAGCCGTCTGCACTACGGCAGCACATTTACAGTGCATTTGCCTCTGCTGTGCAAAGAGGTCACTGAGGGAAAAACAAAGTGACCATATTTATACGGTTTCAAGTTTTCCAAGGGCGATCCTTTCACCTGTCTCTTCATCGAAAAGGGGATAATCATCATCCTTGAAGCTGATTGCGACAGGCTTGCCGGCTTTATAGTCAATACGTCCGAAAAGCACGCAATTGAGTTTTACTGAACCTATAATTATACATACGACCGTTTCCATGCCGGATGGAAGGGATGAGTAGACCTTTCCCTTGATAAGTCCGTCATTTGAAATAGAAATGTTCTCCGGGCGGATACCTAAAACCAACTTTGCACCCTTTGAAATCGCCACTCCACCCGTAATGGGAGTAAAAATCAAACGCATTTCGCTGCTTGATAGAGCGATCTCATCAAGATTTACATTTTCTCCGCTGAATCGAATCAGATTTATACTTGGGCTGCCTACAAAATCGGCCACAAAAATATTCGCAGGCTCACAGTATATTTCAAGCGGTGAGCCAAATTGCTGCAATAAGCCGGATTTTATAAGGCTGATTTTAGTTGACATGGTCATGGCTTCAAGCTGGTCATGTGTCACATATACAAAAGTGGAATGCGTCTGCAGATGCAGATTTTTCAATTCCATTCGCATTTCCATGCGAAGCTTTCTGTCCAGATTAGACATCGGCTCGTCCATTAAGAGGATTTTCGGATTCGCTGCAAGCATCCTGGCTATTGCAACACGCTGTTGTTGGCCTCCGGAAAGCTCTGAAGGATAGCGGTCCTCAAATCCTTCCAGATGCAGCATTTTCAGCAGCTCCTTCACACGCTCTTCGACTCTGCTTCTTTTCCATTTCATATTTTCAAGCCCAAAAGCAATATTTTTATAAACCGTCATATGGGGCCACAGCGCATAATTTTGAAAAATGAAGCCGACATTTCGCTTTTCAGGAGGGACATCGATTTTTTTTATAGAAGAGAAGACTATCTTTCCGTCGATGTAAATCTCGCCGTTAGTAGGCTGCTCAAGCCCTGCGATCATGCGAAGTATGGTGGTTTTGCCGCAGCCTGACGGGCCGAGCAATGTTACAAAATCGCCATCATGTATCTCAAGGCTTAGGTTATTGACCGCAATAGTGAATTTGTCAAACCTCTTTACGATATTTTTAAGAATGATGTCCGACATTTTTCAGCCTCCCATGTTTTACAAACAGAAACATTCGCACCTTTCAAATGGCAGAATCGATTGTGAGCACAATAATGCCGCCACTGTTTAAAGCATTGGGTTCATTTTACGATTAAAGGAATAATCAATTTTAAAAATAGCTAATGTATACAACCCATGAAATTCGTTCATTTGAGATTGCGGAAATTTTTTGATTTAACAGCGGACTGATTACAAACACATTATACACAAATCTCGAAAAAGTTGAAATATCTACTTTTTTCATTTTTTATGCCCCAAGCCAACAGTGATGTCGCGTTTGAAAGCTTTTATCACTATATGGCTGTTTGCATAACCAATTATGCCTGCAAAAAGAAATAAGAAATACCACAAACCCATAGCCATGAGTGCCGCAACAACTAAATTTACCGCAAAAAGCAGCAATGTCCACGGCCAACTGACGCAGAAATACTGTATGGATTTAACCAGTGTATCCTTTATTGTATTGTTATATAAAGCCGTCATTGGAAATGCATAGCAGGACAATAATATAACAATGGCTAGAAGACAAAACATAATCATTCCAATGGTTCGATGAAATATACTGCTTCTTGTCAAATACAGATAATAGAACGCGTCCACAGTAAAAAGAATCATTAATGAAAACATTATCAGCCAGAGAATGGTGGCACATTTGAAATTTTTTTTGAAAGCAGCAAAAAATGGCTTAACCAGTTCCCTTTTCCCATGAATGATATGCTGCATAAAAACCGCATACATAGCCGTATTGGCAGCGCCGATTGTTACTATCGGCAAACTGCACAGAAACCACAGTGCACCAAGAATGCAGATGTCGGTCAGATTCTCGCTAAACTTCAAGAGCTTATCCGGTCCATTTTGTCTCAGATTGGCAGCCAAAAGCTACATCTCCTTCGCCTAATTTTACATATTCTATAAATGGCTCCCATTTCATCTGAAATGGGAGCCATACTTTTACTATTGCTTTACTTTTATTGAACCCCTTGTAATTAATTTACCATTTTTTCTGCTAAAAAGCAAAATATCCTTGCCATTAAAATCCAGTTTTATCTGTTGGCCAATCTTATAAAGTACACCGCCAAACACTACTCCGGTAAGAAGATAATTTTTGATACGCACTTTTATCATTGTTTCCATGCCAGTCGGCATTGCACTATAAATTTCACCTTCAATGGAGCCATTATCATTGAGATTTAAAAATTCCGGCCTGATGCCTATAACGAAATCCTCATTGTCTGCGGCCTTCTCTTTATCTGATTCCCCTATCTCATTCACCATATGTATGTGATAGCGAAATGGAATGTCCTTGTTGCTCTTTTCGATCAATGCTTCACTTTTTTCTTCTCCATCCCTATCGGCTTTTGCGTACCAATCTGACAGGTTCAATTTTTCATCAGGAGCAAATATGACTTGAGAGCCATCAAAAATCGTCATTAAAATAGAACCGTCACTTTGCTGTTTTCCCCTAGCCTCAATGAAATTGATAGCAGGATTGCCAACAAAATCAGCAACAAAAAGATTATCAGGTTTCTTATATATATCCAGCGGCGCATCATATTGCTGCAATACGCCGTTATTGATAAGGCAGATTTTAGTTGCCAAAGTCATGGCTTCTAGCTGGTCATGTGTAACATATATAAATGTTATGCCTGTATCGATATGCAGACGCTGCAATTCCGAACGCATCTCTATCCTAAGCTTTGCATCAAGATTGGACAGAGGCTCATCCATGAAAAGGACCTTGGGTTCAGGAGCCAGCGTTCTGGCAATCGCCACACGCTGCTGCTGCCCGCCGGAAAGTTCATTCGGGTACCTGTCCATGAACATTCCTATCTTTACAATCCTTGCTACCCGCCGCACGATCAGGTCTATCTCTTCCTCAGTCAGTTTTCTCACCGATTTTTCAACTTTACCTTGCCTTACTACCTCGAAGCGGTCATTCAGCATACACCCTTCAGCTTCATATTTTTCCTTTATTTTTTTTAAATTGGCCTTAAGTTTTTCCGCATGCGCCTTTGCAGAATCAAAATTATCCGCCGAGTCAAACACCTTATAGCCCATCAGTGTCTTGGCCGTGTAAATTGAAATCTCATATTCATCAATCAATCTTATGCAAACTTTATTCTCATCGATTTTACCGTTTTTATCTCTGCACTCATCATAGATCTTTCTAACGCCCTCAGGCCTATCCAAGATTTTTATAAGAGCATCAGTCCTTTTAGCTTCGAAATCTACTTTTGGCATCTCTTTTTTTATATTGGAAAGTCCAAATGAAATGTTCTTATAAACCGTCATGTTTGGCCAGAGTGCATAGTTCTGAAACAAAAATCCAACCTGCCTTTTGTTTGCTGAAACGTTTATTCCTCTTTCACTGTCAAACACCGTGACACCGCCGATAATGATCTTTCCGCTTGTCGGCGTTTCTAGTCCTGCTATCATGCGCAGCGTCGTCGTTTTTCCGCAGCCTGACGGCCCCAGCAATGTAACAAAAGCATTATCATCAATAACCATGTTCAAATTGTCGACTGCATAGAATTTATCCCACCGTTTGGTTAAATTTTTCAGTATGATTTCCGGCATGCTAATCTCCTCCAATTCCTTTGTCAAGGCTTGCGCCCGTAAGCTTGTTAACCGCTGCATTGCATATGAGAATGGTTATAATAAGCATAAGGTTGATTCCGCTTGAAAAAGCGTACAAGCCCATTTCATCAAAATAGGAAAGCAGCGTGGTTAAAATTTTAGTCTGTGAAGCCAGCATCATAAAAAGGGTAAGTTCTCTCAGCGATGTCATGAAAGGCAACATGTATCCGCTTATAATCGAACTTTTCTGTATTGGAATGATGATCTTAAACATTCTCTTGTACCAGGGAATATTTTGTATAACTGCTGCTTCCTCAATCTCACCGCTGATTTGCAGCATGGAATTGAGTGCGCTCCGGCTTGCAAAAGGTATGTATTTTACAGTACCGGCGATAATGAGCAGCAGATACGTATTATAGATCCCAATATTGGAACCAAAGACAAAGAAAGCAACGCCCACGGACAATGACGGCAGCAGGTAAGGCAAAAACGCCATGCTGTTTACATAAGTCGCCCACTTGCTGCGCCGATTTTTGCTGACGCTGTAACCTACCAATGTGCCTATGGTCCCTGCCAGCAATGCACAGCTTGCCGCCACGATCAATGTTCCCTTAAACGCAGCCCAGATAGTTGAGTTAAATAATATTCCATATTGGCCATACATGCCTTTTTCGGTCACATTTTCGGATGTAATCCACCATTTAAGCGTCAGGCTGCTCAAACTTCCCTTTGTTAGAAAGCTGTAATCACCTGGATTTGGCAAGAAGGTCTCCATTGCAAAGGAAATGATGGGATAAATGCTGGTAAAGAGAGTCAAAAGAATAAATACCACTGCAATTACGTATTTGCCCAATCCAAGATCGACTTTGCTGATCTGGCCCGATTTGCCCGTAACGGTGGTGTAACTCTTTCTGCCTCCCGTACTTGCCAAATTCAATGCCAATATAGAAACACCAAACACCATCATTATCACAGCCAAAATACTTGCTTCACCAATGCGGCTTACGCTCATTTCCACATATTTTGTTGCCATTGTTGTCAAGTTAAGATAATAAGGCACCGGGAAACTTCCCATTGCACTGCTGAATACCAGCAGAATAGTTGATATAACTGCCGGAGCCACCATAGGGAGCGTGATGCGGAAAAATATCTTCCATTTTGGCGTATTGAGTATAGTAGCCGCTTCTTCCAGATTGGCATCCATGTTTCTTAAAATAGCGCCGATCAATATGTATGCAAATGGGGCATAATGTATTGCAAGCACCATGGTACTTGGAAACAT
>CALCDS010000375.1 GCA_937900065.1 uncultured Clostridiaceae bacterium
TTTACCGATCTTATTTTATACTCATAAATTCTTCATAAAACTTTTCTCTTTTTTGGCTTTGTTCGATATTATATCTTCCATTACGTAAAGTGACTTTCTTGTAGTTATTAATAATCAGCTCCGCTCTTTTTCTTTTTGCTTCTATTATTAAATATGGAGCTATTTCTTTTAATAAATCTATTGCTTTATTAAACTTGATTTCGTATGTGAATGAATTTCTATGCCTATCTGGGTTGTAGTTTTTCTTTTCTTTAATTTTTCCTCCATTTACCTTGCCTTTGATCCAATATAGCAATTCAATGGTGTATGAATAATATGGATTCGAAATTTTAAATTCAAATAAAATTAAGGACTGCTGCCCCTGAGTTTTTAAGGAACATCTGTATTTCCCTTTGGTTGAGGCTGGGATTTCCTATGTCGCAATGTATTCTGTGATTGCCTGTGTCTTTATGGAAGTCCGATCCTCCTGTATAAAACTTATATCTTGATATTAGTGCTTGGATAAAATAGCAATTTTCATAGTGGCTGCAGTTGCAGTATTTGCCTTCTATACCATCAAAAGGTATGTCTAATATTTTCAGGAGTTTTTTGGGGCTTATACGGACAGGATGGGCCAGCACAGTGGAGGCTCCAAATGCTTTCAGCAAGTTTATTCCTTCATAAACAGTAATATGGTCTGCCATCGAGCGTGTATTCATAAAGTTGCCTAAAATACTCCGCACTTTTTTAATACTATGGGACTTTATGAGCTTTAATACTTCCTGAAGAATATCGTCTCTAAATCTGCAATCTTTAAAGTATCCAAGTATGTGAATGCCTTCGCTCCTGTATTCTGTTGATAACTCGACTCCCGGAATTACTGCAACGCCGTATAACCTGCCTGCTACTGCTGCCTCGTCTATTCCTTTTGTTGAGTTATGGTCCGTAATTGCTATAGTATCGACTCCTAAACTTTTTGCCCGAATCACTATTTCTTCAGGGCTCAAACTCCCATCCGATGCAGTCGAATGAATGTGGAGATCACCTCTTGTCAACATATTTAACACCTATCTTCTTTTTTGTATTTTGTCCATTCAGCGTAAATATCCGGCCTTGTTTCTTTAACGAAACTTAAAAACTCTTTTTTATATCCCAACCTTTTCAAGCCATCCACAATCAAGCGGGGATATTTCGTTTTTTTTTAAAGCTTTGGAAGTATCAATAAGTTTAAGCTCATTTTGAGGAGTTACAAAGATATGAAATATTGCAGTATCCAATCTTTTATACCCCACTTTTTTCATGGATTCATATAGTTTGATAATTCTTCCGGAAAGAAATGGAGTCAAGGGATGCTCCAATAGATATTTGTTTAGCGGAATACCATTTATACATTCTCTGATGATATAGTTTTCGCCTGCAGAATACAACCTTGGGAAATGTACATCCATCTGCCCCATTAAAAGTGTTTTAAGTTCATCTTCGCATATATGTCTGCTCTTGAAAACTTTGATACACCTGTCGAAGTCGATTCTATACACCTTCCCTTGAGTGCCGCTTCCCAATAACTCAAGCTTTTCTATTTCCAGCTCTTCATAAAAGTCTATTTTCATCACCTGATTATAATATGGGTTCCAATATTAAAATATGAAAGAGATCAGCTTTTGTTTATTTGCAGACAGATTATTTTAAGGATAAAAGGATGTTTTTTATAGGTATTGCTCTAAAATAACTTTTACAAAAATCAAAAGCTATGCTTTT
>CALCDS010000376.1 GCA_937900065.1 uncultured Clostridiaceae bacterium
TCAGGATTTGGAGCCGGAGGATTTGGGTTCTTCTTTTCAGGTTTATCTGCCACACTGCCTTCGGTTGTAAGGAACATTGCGGAAATGGATGCGGCATTTTGAAGCGCCGACCTTGTAACCTTCGTAGGATCTATTATGCCTGCTTCCATCATTTCAACATATTCTCCCTTTGCAGCATCGAATCCTATGCCTTTCTTGCTGTTCTTTACTTTATCCACAACAACTGAAGCTTCCAATCCTGCATTGGTCACAATCTGTCTTAATGGTTCTTCAAGAGCCCTTGCGATTATCATAGCGCCTGTCTTTTCGTCTCCTGATACGGTATCTGCTAATTTCAATACTTCAGGTATGGCATTTATATATGCAATCCCGCCGCCTGAAACAATACCTTCTTCAACAGCAGCCTTGGTTGCATTCAGAGAATCTTCCACCCTCAGTTTCTTCTCTTTCATTTCGGTTTCAGTAGCTGCACCAACTCTTATAACTCCTACGCCTCCTGAAAGTTTAGCCAACCTTTCATTGAGTTTCTCCTTATCGTAACTTGAAGTTGTAACTTCAATCTGTTTCTTTATGGACTCTATCCTGTCTTTAATCTTCTTGGAGTCCCCTTCTCCGTCAACAATTATAGTATTTTCCTTCTGGACCTTTACAGATTTTGCTCTTCCAAGCCAATTCAACTTTACATCTTTAAGATTTGTGCCGGTCTCTTCGGAAACAACCTGTCCTCCTGTCAATATGGCAATATCGCGGAGCATCTCTTTTCTTCTATCACCATAGCCCGGAGCTTTTACAGCAACACAATCAATAGTGCCCCTTATCTTGTTTAGAACCAATGTCGCCAATGCTTCTCCCTCTACATCTTCGGCAATTATCAGTATCTTGCCTCCGTTTTTGACTACCAGTTCAAGGGCTGGGATAAGGTCTTGAGCATTGCTTATCTTCTTGTCTGTAATAAGTATATATGGATCCTCGAGAACAGCTTCCATCTTTTCATTATCGGTCACCATATACGGTGATACATAGCCTCTGTCAAACTGCATGCCTTCAACTATGTCTATTGTGGTATCCGATGTCTTTGACTCTTCAATCGTTATTACTCCATCGGCCGTAACCTTTTCCATTGCATCTGCAATAAGCTTGCCTATCTCTTCATCACTTGATGAAATGGTAGCTACAAATGCCATGTCCGATTTTCCCTTTACCTTTTCACTGTTTTTCTTTATCACTTCTACAGCTTTATTTACTGCTCTTTCAATTCCTTTTTTCAGCACCATTGGATTTGCGCCTGATGCAACGTTCTTTAGGCCTTCCTTTATGATCGACTGTGCAAGAAGCGTAGCCGTAGTCGTTCCATCGCCGGCAACATCGTTGGTCTTGCTTGCGACTTCCTTTACAAGCTGTGCGCCCATATTTTCAAACGGGTCCTCAAGTTCAATTTCCTTTGCAATGGTAACACCATCATTGGTAATCATAGGTGAACCAAATTTTTTATCCAGTACAACGTTTCTGCCTTTTGGTCCGAGAGTGATCTTTACCGTATTGGCAAGTATGTCCACTCCTCTTTCCATAGCCTTTCTAGCATCCTCATCATACATTACCAGTTTAGCAGACATAAAATTTCCCTCCCTTTAACTATTCTAATATTGCTAAAATATCATCCTGTTTGACAATGAGGTATTGCTCATCATCCAACTTGACTTCGGTGCCGCTGTACTTACTGTAAAGCACCCTGTCTCCTTTTTTGACCTGTATTTTTATTTCCTTGCCATCCTTGACTTCTCCAGGTCCTACCTCAACTACTTCGGCTACATACGGTTTTTCCTTTGCCGAAGATGGAATCACAATACCGCTTTTCGTTGTTTCCTCACTTTCCACTTCTTTGAGCAATATCCTGCTCCCCAATGGTTTTACTTTCATAATCTCACACTCCTTATATCATCGGGGCAACACCCCTGTTATTTGGCAAATATAAAAACATATGCTTAATAAATTATAATTATAGTTGCTGTCAAATCCACTCTTATGCAATTTTACACTTCATTAAAATTTCATCCTTTAAAATAAATCCAAATTTGTTAGCACTCAATATCCTCGAGTGCTAACACCTAAATTTTATGTAATATAGATTTGTTTGTCAAGGGGTTTTTAAACATTTTTTCTATAATAATGATTCCTAATAATGAATTGTATATTTCGCCTCCCATTCCCAGTATGAACTATGGATATGAAGTTAAAACTTTATAAAGGAGATAAGTTTTAAATTGAAAATTTACTCTTAGTTGGGGACACACCTCCAACTACGTAGTTCAAGCTTGAAAGAAGAGGTGTGTCCCCTTTCATTAAAGCTTACGCCGATTTATCCGTATTAAATTTATTTTGATTTTTAAAATTTGTTATCTGCAACGTCATTGACAATCTCTCTCAATTAGATTACAATTAAGTAAATGAGAAGAGTTCTTAATAAGGAGGTAAGCTTATGAGCATAAATGATTTAAAGATAGGTCAATGTGCGATTATAGATACCATAGCTGGTGACACCAGACTTACAAAGCGGTTGATGGCCTTAGGATACACCAAAGGCACAAAGGTTATGCTAAAGACCGCCGCCCCCTTAGGCGACCCTGTTATAATAAACCTTAGAGGTTTTAATCTTGCACTAAGGAAAAAGGATGCCAAAAATATCAAAGTGAGGGAATTATAAGATGATCACTGCAGCATTGTTAGGAAACCCAAACACCGGGAAGACTACCCTCTTTAATGCACTCACTGGTCTAAACCAGTATGTTGGAAACTGGGCAGGAGTCACGATTGAAAAAAAGGAAGGATATATGGGCAAAGGAATAAGGATTGTCGACCTTCCTGGTATTTATGCGCTGGATACCTATTCCAATGAAGAAAAGGTATCGAAACAATTTTTAACTGATGGAAACGCTGATGTAATAATAAATATAGTGGATGCATCAAATTTGGAAAGGAATTTGTATCTGACGCTTCAGTTAAAAGAGTTTAACATACCCATAATACTTGTTTTAAATATGATGGATGTCGTTAAATCAAGAGGAATAAATATAGATTGCGAAGCACTTTCAAAGAGTCTCGGAGTAACTGCGATTCCAATATCCGCATCTAAAAGGATAGGAATCGATAAAGTTAAAGAGCTGATTTCAGAAGGCGCTTTTTTTAAGACAAGCAGTGAGAATGGTTTTCATTTATCCGGAGAAAAAGAAGCTTATGCATTCATCGATGAAGTTCTGAAAAAATGCGTAAAATCTTCAGGTAAAAAGCAGATTTCTATGACAGACAAGATTGACAAAATAGTGCTCAATAAATATCTGGCATATCCCATATTTTTCTTGATACTCTTTATAATATTCGGATTCACATTCAGCTGGGTGGGACAGCCGCTCTCCGATTACCTTGATTCCTTTGTTCAAGACGGTATCGTGCCATGGGTCAGCATGCTTATGTCAAATTCTAAACCATGGTTCAAATCCCTGATTGTTGACGGAGTAATCAACGGAGTAGGCTCAGTCATAGTGTTTTTCCCGGTTATAATCACGCTTTTTTTAGGGATCTCATTTCTTGAAGATTGCGGATATATGGCCAGAGCGGCTTTTATAATGGATAGGATTATGAGAAAAATGGGTTTGTCGGGTAAAGCCTTCATCCCGCTCGTAGTTGGGTTCGGCTGTTCAGTACCCGGAATCATGTCGACAAGGACTTTGGAAAGTGAAAAAGACCGAAAGCTTGCAGCACTTCTGGTGCCTCTGATGTCATGCAATGCAAGGCTGCCCGTGTATGCGCTGTTTATTTCGGTATTTTTTCCTAAAAATCAGACTTTAGTGCTATTTTCGCTTTATATACTTGGAATAATTACGGCTTTCATTGTGGGAATAATATTTGATAAGGCATTATTCGTAAATAAAGAGGAACCTCTTATAATAGAGCTTCCTGAATACAAGCTTCCTGAATTTAAAGATTTGATGCTCCACACCTGGAAAAAGGGTGAAAGCTTTTTAAAGAAGATGGGAACTGTAATATTCTCGGCTTCGGTTATAATATGGTTCCTATCAAGCTTTAATCTATCAGGACTTACAGATATAAACACAAGTTTTTTATCGATCATAGGCCGTTTCATAAGCCCTGTGTTCAAGCCGCTGGGATTCTCGTCCTGGCAGGCATCGGTAGCATTGCTTACAGGTTTTGCTGCAAAAGAAGTCGTTGTTGGAACGCTTGGGGTATTGTATGGAGGAAATTTAAAAAATGTTCTTCCCTCGTATTTTACACCAGCTTCCGCTTATAGTTTTCTAGTATTTGTGCTTTTATATGTTCCCTGCATAGCGACTGTCGCAACGATAAAAAAAGAATACGGCAAAAAAATGATGGCTATCTCGATCACATATCAGGTAGTCCTTGCCTGGGTGATGTCGTTTCTATTTTATCACATCGGCAGTTTTATATCGGGATTAGTATAACATGTGTATGAAACCTTAAGGAGTGAGAAGATATGGAAATTATTATAGCGGCTGTATTGCTTTTTATTGCTATATATATATTATACAAGAATATCAAGAAAAAAGCATCAGGGAAATGCCCCGGATGCAGTGATTCTTCAAGGTGCCCGTTCTGCTCCATGTATGCCGATAAAAATCCTAAGAAGAAATAAAAATGTTTGCAAAGGAGCTACAGGATGATAATATACAGAAAGCTTGTACATGAAGACTATGACGATATAGTCGATATATCAAAAGACATATGGGGAGGCACGGACTATCTTCCATATGTCTTCCACAAATGGGTGGATGACGAAGGCTTTTTCATGGGAGCAGTGGACGAAGCAAAAGATAAAGTCGTGGGAGTCGGCAAATACACCATATTGCATGATGATTCGGGATGGCTGGAAGGATTGAGAGTGCATAAAGATTACAGAGGCAAAAAAATCGGAAAAGAAATCTCATATAAACTTTTTAAAATAGCTTTAGGCGAGCTTGACCAAAGCTATATAAAAAAGATAGCCTTTGGAACCCATATCTCCAGCAAGGAAAGCATTGGGATAATGAAAAAGCTGGGCTTTAAAATAGAGCAGGAGTATATACTCGTATCAAAGAAGCGCAATAATTTAGGAAACATCGGCAGATTGGAAGATTATGAATTTCTGCCATGGAATGTAAGTTTAGAAGAATTCTTAAGCCTTGATTACTTTAAAAGAAGGAATAACATATTGCCTCTTGCATTTGTATTTCAAAATCCTACTGAAAAGCTTTACCAAGAATTAAAAAATGAAAATGCTTTTGTAACAATAAACGGACACAAGGGTATCTATAAATTAAAAGGTGACCCTTATTTTATATCAATAGATGATGATTTCGAGGGCATCAATGCATTCATGAACTATTATTCGCTTTTACTCTCAGATAAAAATATCACTGCCCTGTCAACTTCGATTATCCAGGATAAATTTCTTATAGACAAGCTCAAACAAAACGGCTTTTCATCAGACGCAGACTGGAAACCCGATTATCTTTATTTCACATATAAACGTTAGGCTCTACTATCCAAATGCATTGCTTTTTGAGCAATCGTAGTGAGATGGGAGCACTTTTGTTAAACAGAGCCTTATTATAAAAATTTTTCATCTTAAAACAGCATAAAAAACACATAAGCTTTAAGCCTATGTGTTTTTTTATGCCCTATAAGCTCAAAATATATCGTTTGTTATAAATATGCCGTATCAAACTGCATAATATATATAAAATTGCATAGAGGAAAATATTACCATATAAAGAATAAATAATAATAAATATAAAACTTTTCGGGGGATGTTTGCTATGGAAAATATACTTATATGGGTCATTGCTTTTTCTTCTATAATTTTAACGTTTGGGATCTATTGCCTGATATACAGCAGTAGAAAAATAAAGTCCGCATCAGAAAAGGAAGAATCAAACAATCTTTAATTTTTAGCTATATTAAACGAGGGTATTGATTTTTTGAGCAATCGTAGTGAGATGTAAACACTTTTGCTAAGTTCTTGGCGAAGTTGCCGAAGCGAATCCTAGAACTTTT
>CALCDS010000377.1 GCA_937900065.1 uncultured Clostridiaceae bacterium
TAGAATTGTAAAGCTTTATCGATACTTATGTGACAGTAAGAAAGAGTATGTACTGTCTAAACAGATTTTACGTTCTGGAACAAGTATTGGTGCTAATATAAAAGAAGCTTTACAAGCTCAAAGCAAAAGAGATTATCTTGATAACCAAATGTATGAGCCAATACATACAGACTGTGTAGAGCTAATCAAAATTTTAGTATCAATAATAAAAACCGCAAGATCTAATCTCTAAATTCTATCATCTATCATCTACCCACTATCATCTGATAAAAGGGATAAGTAAAGGGGAACGTTTGATGCTGTATAAGAGGAAGGATAGCAGGCCTAATGATACTTATACAGGTTCAGCGGGTTCATAGTAGCGTTGATCACTTGCCGTTTGCATCTTATTGGCAACAGTAGGAGAGGATAAAACAAGTGTGAGTGAAGGAACCTAGTCGGGGTAATAGACCTCGATGGAACGCCGTATGCGGTGAAAGCCGCACGTACGGTGTAGACCTGCCGAAATCCCAATAAGGATAGGCAAGGAATGGTGAGACACAAATACCGCCTCAAATTATATTGAATGGAGATAAAACTGTATACGTAGCTCTTAAAGCTACGTATACAGATGCAGGTGTAACCATAACTGATGATAAAGATACAGATTTAGTCCCGACCATAACCTATACAAAGGATGGAGTGGAAGTAGACAAAATCGATACAACAGTATCAGGAACTTACGTGATACATTACAACGTAAGCGATGCAGAGGGCAATAAAGCAACTGAGGTAACAAGAACCGTAGTGGTGGAAGAACCTTCAGACACAACAGCCCCTGCAATCACGTTAAATGGTGATCCTATTGTATATATAAATGGAGAATCAGCCTATAGCGATGCAGGTGTAACCATAACTGATGATAAAGATACAGATTTAGTCCCGACCATAACCTATACAAAGGATGGAACGGAAGTCGATAGCATCGATACGGCAGTGGAGGGAACTTATATTATACATTACAACGTAAGCGATTCAGCAGGGAATAAAGCTGCTGAAGTGACAAGAACCGTTGTAGTGGACAAGACACCTCCGGTAATAACTTTAAATGGTGATGCCAAAATAACAATTATAGCTTTTAGTACTTACATTGACCAAGGAGCAACTGCAACAGATAATATAGATGCAGAAGTCACTATAACCGATGACAGTGCAGCAGCGGTAGATATAACGAAAGCAGGAACTTATACTGTTACCTATACTGCGACAGATGATGCAAGCAACACTGCAACAGTTTCTAGAACTGTAATTGTAATGGATAAAATGTCTGATGAGTGGAAAATTATTTCTATTACCACAAACCGTATGACAACTGGTGCCACAGAGTATACAATTGTTAGTAAAAATAAATCTGATTGGACAAGTACATCTTACTTTTGTGAGGCAGATATTACTGGTGATTCAAATATAAAAGTTCTTTCGAATTACGGTAAGTATGATGCCAGCAATTGGAGGATGACGACTCTCAGTGAACAAGCTAGAGCAGCACAGGCTTATTTTGACAAGACACCAGGATATGAAAACTATAAAGTAATAGGCATTTTAGTAGGCGATACATTTAACATGTCGACAGGTGAGCCTACCGGCGCATTAGTAATGAGTGGAATAAAATATCACAATGCAGGAAGCAGGCCGTATTTTGCAATTCTAAAGGATGGCACTGCTGTAATACGTGATGGAAATGTTTCTTTAGATGATTGCGAGTCTGCAGTTGGTGGCATTGATATTATATTAAGAGATGGTAAAATTATATCAAATCCTGGCGATTATTATAGTAACATTATGTATAGTCGCGCTGCCATTGGAGTCAAGAAAGATGGTACTGTTGTTACAATGGCGACCAAAGGTTTTGATATACCAGATAATTATGGCCTAACTTTTGACGAGGTGGCTTCACACTTAAAGGCAATGGGTTGTGTGGATGTACTGATGCTCGACGGTGGCGGCTCTGCACAATGGAGCTCCATGTATGAGGGTACAGATGATCTAATAGTGCGCAACAATCCTTCAGATGGGCATGAGAGGTCCGTATCCAGTTCAATCTTAATTGTTTCTGTTGCTACATCAGATGGAGAATTTAACCATGCCAACATTACTCCCAAAGAGGAGGTTTATACACCTGATTCAACAGTGGCTTTCTCTGCAGTAGGCGTGGACGGTGCTGGTAATCCAGCAGATATTCCGGAAGGAGCTACATGGGCATTAGCTGATAACATCTATGGAACAATCGATGAAGAAGGAACATTTACATCAAATAAAAAAACTGGTGATGTGACTGTACAAATGTTGTATAAGGGAAAAATAGTTGGTGAAGCTACAGTTACAATTGCAGTACCTGATACGATTACATTTACAACATCAGAGCTCAACATTGGTCGTGGCAAAGAGAGTGACCTTGGTTTAACAGCACTTTATAATGGTAAAAGTGTGAATTATAAAGCAGGTGACTTTATTTGGACATTATCTGATGAAACTATGGGTACAGTTAATAATGAAACTAACACTTTTAAAGCAAGTAGTGACGTTACAACTACAGGTACTGTTACAGTTACTTCTATATACGATCAATCTGTCAGCGGTTCTATTAAGGTAAATGTCGGTCAGGAACCTACTTTAGTAATGGACTTTGAAGATTATGTAGATGAGGATGGAACAGAGACTCCATCATATGATTATTGGGGTGCCGATGAAAATGGTAGAATCGTAGGACGAAAAACTGGTAACACTTATCTTGCTGACCCAACAGGCAAACTTACCACACTATTTTATAATAGAGGTGGCAAAGAGTCCGCTGAAATTGTAAGTCGTGCAGATGGTTATCCAGTGCACTCAGGTACTTATGCCTTAAAACTAAATTATGACATGTCCAAAGCAACAGGAACAGAAGGCGCCAATATAGGGATGACAGAAAACTTCTATATTCCTGGATACCCAACAGGTCTTGGACTTTGGGTATATGTTCCGGAGAGCACACCAAATCTTTGGCTTCGTACAAGGTTGTCTATAGTAGATGAGGAAGGCAATGTTGAATCTACTACGCAATATGATTATACTGAAGAAATTAAAAATGCTTTTCCAAATAGAGGCAGCTACGGTGGATTAGATGATGTTGAACGAGGCACTTGGAAATTACTAATAATGGATTTATCAAAGTATGCTGGTTCAAAGTTCATGATACCGGCTGGAGAAACTATACGACTAATGTGGACACGCAGCAATGCACTTCTTACCAGTAAATATAACCCACGTACAGATGTAACTGCTTCCCATGGTATATATCTGCCAGACGGAACCACAATAGCTCAAAAAGATTGCGTGGGTAGTATCTATGTAGACGATTTCATGTTCATTTACGGCTCAATTAATGAAGATACAAAGGCGCCAACGATTAATTACCTTAATGCTAATGATGAAAATATGTCAGAGGGTATGGCATTTAACACTAATACCATAAGCTTTAGAGCAATGTTTAAAGATGAGTATGATGAGGATAATTTGGTTGATGCAAGTGGTATAGACTTTGATAACGTATATATGTATATAGATGGCCAGTTGATGAAAGATGCAGTAAAGGACCTAGGCGGAATGATTGGATTAGATGGCGTAAAACTAGCAAATGGAGAGCACTCAGTAAAACTATTGATAACTGATAAAAATGGCAATGAAAGAATAGCTACTTATAGTTTTGTTATCAATGCTGCTGACAATACAGCAACAAAAGTACAATTGGTTGCAAGACAGGATATCGCTGCATTAGGTGGCAAATTGGATTTGGATGTTGTATCCGATGAAGTTTCTAATATAGACTTCATAACAACAACATTAAAGATTGATAGCAAATATAAAGATAGCTATACAGTTACAGCAGGCGATGGATATACAGTTGACGGAGACAGTATTTCATATAATGATATTCACAATACCGTTGCATTTACAGTTAATCGCAATTCCGATGCTGTAAATAGTGGCGAAGGTACAATAGCTACTATTAGTTTTGAAATTTCAAAAGATATTGCTAATGGTTCCTATTTCACATATAGTGTGGATGCAGGAAATATAAGATATGCAAATAATTATGCTGAGGATAATCTACCATCATTCTCTAGTTTGAAGTATCAACTTCCAGTAGGTTCAGCTTATTTGATTTCATCGGATGTAATTGTAGCTGGGATGCACAGTGGATATTTCTATGTAAAGAATGCTGATGGAAATCCTGTTCCAGATGCTACATTGTATTTCTCAAATGGTACAGAGGTAGGACAAACCGACAGCGAAGGTAAGGTAAAAGTACCGGATTCAATATTAGAAAACGTTACTGAATTTGAAGTTTATGCAAAAGACAGCAATGGGAATATTTCTTTTACCTATACGGGACAGAGCTATGCTGCAGGCGGTGCAGCTGATGGAAGTCCTATTCATATACTGAACAATGCGGCTTCCAATGGTTCTACGATGAGGAATCTGTCATGGATATCCAATCCTTTGCACAGCAAGGCTGTGGCGAAAGTCCAGATTTCCGATTCTGAAGCGGGTATTGAAAATGGGACAATATACACTGGCACAAGTAAATTGATGGCCTTTATGGGTTCAGCTAATGCCAGCGCAAATTATGCGGCAAGAATAAATGGCGTGACTATTACAGAATTGACCCCTGGTGCTATCTACTACTATCGTGTTGGAGATGGAGAAACGTGGTCTGCAGTTGACAGCTTTACGATGCCAACTGATGATAATGATACCAATATGTTTATATTAGGTGACATTCAGGCTAATGATGAGACAAATATTAAAACCATTCTCAATGAGCTTCAAAAGGATGGAGCGAGTTACGATCTTGGTATCCAAACAGGTGATGCTGTTGATTTCGCAAGTTCATATTCTTATTGGACAGATGCATTAGGATTGATGGATATGTTTAAGAACAATCAGACTATGCTCCATGTTATAGGAAACCATGAGGAAACCGGTGAGTCAGGCGAGGAGATTACGTCTGCAGTTTATAATCTGCAAAATCCATCTTACTATTCAGTTGATTATGGTTTAGTATATGTGGCAACAATTAAATTTATGGACAGCATGAATGCATATGAGGAAGCATTAGATTGGTTAGTTGATGATGCAGCTAAAAGCGATGCACCTTATAAGATATTAGTGATGCATCAGCCTGCCTATTATACAAATGCATCAGATCCAAGCAATGCAAGATTACATGAATTATTGCCTAAATATGCAAAGGATGCCGGAATTGACATTGTATTTGCCGGACATGACCATTCCTATGCACGTACTCAAGAGATAAATGGTGTTGTATATTATATCTGCGGTACTTCTGGGGAGAAATCATATCCTGTAACAGTTAATGATGATTTCAATTTTGTAAAAGCTACTGATGAATTCACAGCTATATATATCACATTGAATGCAACTGATGAGAAATTAACAGTGACAACCTATGATTTAGTAGACGGTGTGCCAACAGTTTATGATACATACACTAAGCCTAACAACTAATAGCATCAGTTAAAAGAGATTTAGTGCCTGTGAGACCACGGAAAAATCATGGATAAAAAATAACGCTGTTTGTCACCCGAGTTATTGTATTGTTAAAAGAGACCCAAATGGATACGAGGTAATCTTACTCCATTGGGCCTCTTTTTTATTTGCATTTATCATCTAACATCTCTTATCCTTCCTCTATTTAAATTTCCCTCCATTGTGTATAATATAGGGTATACAAAGCTTGGGAGATTGATTGATATGAAAGAGAAAAATACGGTGCTGATAATCGGCGGCGGTGCTGCCGGAATGATTGCGGCCATAGCTGCAAGGCGAAACGGTGCGGACGTCACCATACTTGAAAGAAATTCGAGGATAGGCAGAAAGATACTTGCAACCGGAAACGGAAGGTGCAACCTTACGAATGTGAACATAGACGTGTCAAAGTATCACGGCAGGAATCCCAAATTCATATATGGCGCGATTTCAAGATTCAACTATGATATGACGATCGATTTCTTTGAAAGTTTGGGGATAGCGCCAAAGGTGGAAGATGAGGGAAAGGTTTTCCCGATGTCAGGACAGGCGTCGAGCGTGCTGGATGTTTTAAGGTATGAGATCGAAAGCAATGAAGTAAATGTGGTATGCGATGCGAACGTATACGATGTGCAAAAGAAAAAACAATTTGAAGCGACTATAAGCGGCGGGAAAACATACAGAGGCGAGAGGGTGATACTTTGCACGGGAGGCAAGGCAAGCCCGAACCTTGGCTCCAATGGAAGCGGCTATGCCCTTGCCGAAAGGCTCGGCCATAGCGCAATCGAACCATTTCCAGCGCTCGTACAGCTAAAACTTAATGCTTTGTTTTTAAAATCAGTGATGGGCGTAAAATTTGAAGGCCGTGCAGATGTTGTTGCAAACGGCAAGGTACTAAGGAGCGAATCAGGAGAGATATTATTTACCGAATACGGTATATCCGGTCCTCCGATACTTCAGCTGAGCCGAACGGCCGGGGAACATGTCCTAAATGGGGATAAGGTTTTTATAAGGCTCGATTTGGTGGAATCGACTGATGAAGAAGAACTAAAATACTATTTGATAGAAAGGTTTTCAAGATGCCCTAAAAAGACATTCTCATTCGCTCTTGTGGGCTTTATAAATAAGAGGCTCATACCTGTGGTCTTAAAGCAAGCAGGAATAGGCGATATAAACAAGCCTTGCAAAAGCATATCTGAAAATGAATGTTCAAAGATTGCGCATATTTTAAAGGATTGGGAGCTTGAAGTAACGGGCACCAATTTATGGTCTTCAGCACAGGTGACTGCGGGCGGAATCAATGTAAATGAAATAGAAAGCAGGACCATGGAGTCTAAGTTGGTGCCTGGGCTGTATTTTGCAGGTGAAATAGTGGACATAGACGGAGACTGCGGCGGATACAACCTCCAGTGGGCATGGTCGTCGGGATATTTGGCAGGAGAAAGCGCAGCCAAGAGCTTGAAGCATGATTCCGATTAAAAAATTTATATGAGAAGAGAATTGCAGACAGCACATGCTTTACAATTTGTGGAAAAAACTCCGGCTTTATGATATAATATATCCGGTTTTAGCAATATCAAGGGAGGATAATAATTGGCAAGCAGGATTAAAAAGATCGGGGCAGTTGTACTGATTTTGGTATTCGTGCTTTTAGGATGTGGTTCTTATCAGGGCTTCAATCCGCAAACTTACAGCGTCGACAGGATAAAGAATACGATAGATAAGCTTTCATCCAAAGAATTCAATGGGAGAATGGCCGGGACAAAATACGGCAGGATTACAGAAGAGTATGTAGAGGCCAGGTTTAAAGAGGCAGGATTGAAACCTGGCGGGGTTAAAGGCACTTATTTTCAGGAATTCCCAGGGATAAGCGGAAATCCATCGGGTGAGTATATACTTGAAATTTATGATGGAAAAGATATGGTCAAAACATATAAATATGCTAAAGATTATAAAAGCTTTGCTTATTTTTCACATTCCGGTGAAGTGAGTGCAGGTGCTGTCAAATTAGATTCATTGACCGGGAATATCCCAAAGGGAGATGGCAAACTAGCGCTTGTTCAAGGTTTTAACAATGCCATATTAAACAGGGAATCAAAAATATTATCTGATCTTTATGGAGCAGGTTACAGAGGCCTTATAGTAAGAGTTGGTTCGACATTATCGAGGAAAAAGGGCCAGTTTGGGTATGAGGACAAATCAGAAGCATCAAAAATGCCGAGGGTATGCGTTACAGGCAATGTGTTTGACGAGCTGCTCGATTACGCTGGCCGCGGCTTTAGGATTCACTTGAAATCAGCCTATGATGTGAAAAATTTTATTGCAAGGAACGTGATTGGGATCATAAGACCAAAGGAGCCTTCGGATAAATATCTTATAATATCGGCTCATATGGACCACCTTGGAGTTGACCCGGACGGCGTATATTTTCCCGGTGCCCTGGACAATGCGTCGGGTGTATCATGCATGATCGAGATTGCAAATGCAGTGATGTCGCAAAAGAAAAAGCCTGATGTAAATGTCGTGTTTATAGCATTTAGCGGCGAGGAGGAGATGCTCTACGGTTCGAGTTATTATGTGAGAAATCCCATATATCCTTTGGATGGTACGCGTGTCATAAATTTGGATATGGTTGGCGCAAAAAAAAGCATGCCCCTTAGCATATTAAAGACTGGCACAGGACACAGAGGCTCAAGCGAGGCCGATATATTTGAGCGTTTCGAGGATAATGCAAGGGATCTGAATTTAGAATATGAGTTAACATCAGGCGGTGCAAGCGACCATGCTCCATTTGCAGATGCGGGTGTGCCTGCGGTCACGCTTATAGATTATGAAAAAGTCGTTTACCATGTCCCGGAGGACACTATGGATAATATAGGTACACATAATTTAAAACGCGCCATGGATTTGACTATGGCTGTCGTGGGTGAGGAGATATATATTGAAGGCGAAGAGGCAGGTATGCCTCATGTTTATATATACGTCATAGCCATAATCATAATCGCAGCATCAGGATTTATCATATACAGGAGATATTGTTTAAAAAAAGTGCGTTGATCAAAAAATAGAACAAAAAAGTCTGGGGAATCAATGGTATCTTTTTTATTGTCCTATGGAATAATAAAACCATACGATATGGTGAGGATGATAATGATATGAAAACTATTGAATCTCCAGCTTCGAGTGCTTTGTTTGCAGCGGATTTTCCAGGCATTATGGAAGTGGAAGAAGCGCTGCATTCTATTTTTGCCAAAGCCGAAGGCGTGACGAGGG
This sequence comes from uncultured Clostridiaceae bacterium, assembly GCA_937900065.1. GTDB lineage: Bacteria > Bacillota > Clostridia > Clostridiales > Oxobacteraceae > CALCDS01. The sequence goes on from CALCDS010000377.1 coordinate 8,845, forward strand.
ACATATGCCTCTCACTAAATTCCGGGGGCAAAAGGATCAGGCCTGCATTGGTTATTCTAAGCGGGCTTTGTTTTTCAGATTTATCATTTGAAATGGTAAATACGGGTGTGGCTGCCGAGCTCATACATATGGCCTCGCTTGTACACGACGACGTGATAGACAAATCATTTACCCGAAGGGGAAAAAGAAGCGTAAACGCAGTGTACGGAAACCGTTATGCGGTTTTGGCAGGCGATTTTCTGTTCGCAAAAGCATTCTCAATACTTTCATCATACAACCTTGCAAAGAGCATGAAATATTTTACAGATGCAATAGAGCAGATGTGCGATGGAGAATTAAACCAGGCAGAAGACTCTTTTGATTATAAAATTTCGATTGACAGATATTTTAAGCGCATTGCCCAGAAAACCGGCATATTGATTTCATCATGCTGCAGATCAGGCGCTTCTGTTGCCGGTGCTGATGATGAATATGTAAATATTTTAAGGGATTATGGAATGGATTTGGGGTGTGCGTTTCAAATAATAGACGACATACTTGATTTTAACGGTGATGAAACAAAACTTGGAAAGCCTGTGGGAAACGATATGACAAACGGCGATATAACACTGCCTGTTATACTTCTCATTCAAAATCCATTTTACAATTCAAAGATTATAGAAATAATAAATACAGGTCAAGTAACTAAAGATTCCATAAAATATATAAACGATATGCTAAAAGCATCGGGTGCAATAGAGAGGGCGTATGAAATTGCAGAGAACCTTATAAACCGCGCAAAGTCACGCATTTGCAATGTCCCGGATTCTATTTACAGGTCATATCTCATTCAAATCGCAGACGGGATGCTTAACAGGAAGGCTTAAATTTTCAAAGCCTTTCTAAGCTTTAAGCAAAGGCTATACATGAGTTTTAATTTTACTCCATTGCTATCCATGATCGATTTTGACATAGCGTATAATTTCCCAGAGCGCGCTTTGGGGTCTGAAAGATACATAGAGACCAGCCCGTATACAATGGTTTTGTGAAATACGGGATATTTTAAACCATTTGCACATTGCAGCGAAGTTTCCATAAAAAGCTTCATGCGGCTTAGCGTTACATTCTCGTCTTTGTAATACTCTATAAAATTGAGCTCATTGTCTTTGATGTCTTCATAGTAATCTATAAAATAATCAAGCAATATGTGAAAACCGCATATCCACGGGAAATATGCTGACACGATCTTTTTTATGGATTGCTCGTTGATATTTGGATTGTATCCGGCTGCAAAAAGTACAAATATGCCTAAGGTAGAGCCTGATGCCGCACAAAATTCATTGGGCTTTATCATGGGATATTTATCGATATTTTGGCTTGCCCAGCCATAAAGCTTCTTTTCCCTCAAATTGCATGGTATGTGCTTGTATGACTGCATGGAAGAATACATATCTGCAAATTTTAAACAGTATTTCAGCACAGCATCATATGATGGTATTTTTGAAAGGCAGGCCCTGCAGGTTTCTATAAGCTCCCTTAAATATCCGCCATCGTCCTTATACGGATAATACATATAGTAATCGTGCAAACTGCCGCCGATTATGAGCGCGTCGCTCATTGCCAGATGGAGCTGATGGAATGCGTCTTCATCTTCAACATTGGCACGGTCGCACAGGTTGTCGAGGTAATCGCTTATGGTCTGGTATGCTACGATGAGCTTTACAGTATTTTCAGAGGCACATTTTGGGTACAGCGAAAATGCGCTTCCGCCCCTGGCATGGAAGCCTTTTTTTTGTATGCTGCATATTGCCTGACGTGAAAGCTCGCTGTCAGGTATCGACAGCGCAGCTTTCATCCATTTATCAAGCTCCATATCAACCAGCGGGAAAATATCCTTTATATATTTTTTTAAAATAAGGAATGTGTTCATTTCAAATACCTGTTTTTCAATATAACATATGCGGCATCCAGCGCACTTTCAAGATTTGAAACATCAGGTCCGCCGCCCTGGGCCGAGAATTTGCCTCCGCCGCCTTTTCCTCCTATTATCGGCAATACTTCCTTGAACAATTCACCTATATTTATATTGATATCGTGGGAGCGTGAAAATACCATCCTTGCGCTGTCTGATTTCAATCCCAATAAGGCTACGGCATTATCGTGATTTGCAATTTTGCCTGACAGGGATATTATATCTTTAAAATCTTTGTCTTCGAAAAGCTTTTTTACTATTCTTACCCCTCCGACATCTTCGCCTTTGCTGTAAAGATCAGATGATTCATATGAAAGGACCGTATCTTTTAGCGACTTTGTTTCTTTTTTTAGAGAGCACAGCTCGATAGACATCTTCGATATATTTTCCAAGACATCCTCATCTTTTGAAGAGAGGATGTTTGAAGCTTTATTTATGAAATCGTTTTTCCACTGGTAATCCTTAAGAGCCCTATTTCCGCATACGAATTCGACCCTTACGGAATTTTTGTACTTTTCCCATTTGCGTATCTTGATTAGACCCACATCGCCCGTACGGCTGGGGTGGGTGCCTCCGCATGGGCAAAAGTCAAAGCCTTCTATTTCCACGATCCTTATATTGTCCTCAACTGTGGGCTGCTTTCTTAGTTTGTATTTGGAAAGCTCATCTTTTGAGGGGTAATGGCATGTTACAGGGAGGTTTTGGAACACTATATCGTTTGAAACATTCTCAGCCCTCTTGGCATCATCTTCAGAGAGGGATTGAATATCTATGTCTATGGTGACATACTTCTCTCCAAGGTGAAATCCTATTGTATTGCATCCATAAAGATTTCCGAATGCTGCAGACAATATATGCTGTCCGCAGTGCTGCTGCATAAAGTCAAACCTTCGCTCCCAATCTATTCTGCAGTCGACGTCATTTAGAGTATCCGGCTTTTTGTCGGCCCTATGGTATATAACTTTATCTTTTTTAAAAACATGGCTTATGCGGCAGTTGCCTATAATGCCCGTATCCGATGGCTGGCCTCCCCCTTCAGGATAAAAAATCGTCCTGTCGAGCACCAACAGCACACTTCCATCTTCATCGCTTTTTACATCGACTATGTTGGCCTTAAAGTTTTTTATGTATGAATCGTTCTCGTAAAGTTTTTCCAATGAATTCATCTCCATTTTTTATCAA
>CALCDS010000378.1 GCA_937900065.1 uncultured Clostridiaceae bacterium
TTCGGCAATTTCGCCAAGAACTTATCAAAAGCGCTCACATCGCTCGCTTGGATTGTTCAAAATCAACACCTTCGTTTGACAGAACCTAGTGACTCAAAGTGATATCAGGGAGGATTATTTATGAATGAGTTGTTTCAAAAATTATCCGATGCAGTAGTTGACATGGATGAAAAATCAGTCAGAGAGCTGTCTCATAGGGTAATTGAAGAAAAAGTTGATGCTTTTGATGCTATAGATAAAGGCTTGACAAAAGGCATGGACAGGGCAGGAAAGCTTTTTGAAGAAGAAGAATACTTTGTGCCGGAACTTTTGATGTGCGCAGACGCCATGAATGCCGGAGTCGAAATTCTAAAACCGCATATCAAAATCAAAGGAATAAGTAAAAAGCATAAGGCTGTCATCGGTGTAATTGAGGGGGACACCCATGACATCGGAAAAAATCTCGTAAAGCTGATGCTTGAAACCGCCAACTTCAATGTGATTGATTTGGGACGCGATGTTTCTCCTCAAACATTTATAGATAAGGCTATTGAAAACAAGGCAGAGATAATCATGATTTCATCGCTCATGACTACAACAATGGACGGCATGGCTGATGTAATAGAAACCCTAAAAAAGCAGGGCATAAGGGATAAATTCAAGGTAGTCATAGGCGGAGGCCCTGTTTCACAGAGTTTTGCAGATAAGATCGGAGCCGACGGATATTCAAAAGATGCGGCTAACGCAGTAAAACTCTGCCAAAAAATCGTGGGAGAAGAGGTATAGGTATGGCTGTTTCATTATCACCTAAGGAAAGGCTTTTAAGAGTTCTTAATAAACAACCGGTCGACCGTCCGCCGGTTATTTGCCCTGGCGGAATGATGAACTGCGCAATAGTTGAAATCATGAAGAAAACAGGCCATACCTTGCCTTCGGCCCACCACAGCAAGGAACTTATGACAGCTTTATCTTCGGATGTTCAAAATTACACATGCTTTGAAAATTTCGGCGTTCCATTTTGCATGACAGTCGAAGCCGAAGCATTAGGGAGCGAAATCGATTATGGCTCCCTTGAATGTGAGCCTAAGATCCAAAAGGAAGCTTTCGCTTCGGTAAAGGAAGCCAGCTTCCTGCCAAAGGGAACAATAGGCAAAAGCCATCGCGCTGCCGCAGTCGTGCAATCGATATATGATCTATCAAGAAATGGCGATATCCCTGTGATCGGGAGCATCACGGGACCTATCAGCACTGCCGCATCGCTTGTTGATCCCATGCAGTTTTTAAAGGAGTTAAGGCGCGAGGCAAAAGCTTCACACAGGTTCATCGATTATGTATGCAATCATTTAATCGAATATGCGAAACTGATGGCGGATAACGGTGCTGCGGCAATCTCAATCGCAGACCCTACTGCAACAGGCGAAATTTTAGGTCCTAAAATGTTTCAAGAATATGCTGTGACTTATATAAACAAGATCGCAGACAGCTTGCATGAGATAAAGGTACCTGTAATAGTGCATATATGCGGAAGGATGGAATCCGTAAAGCAGCAGATCGCAATGCTTCACGGTGATGCTCTAAGTTTTGACGCACTCGTCAATCTGAAAAATCTAAAGACGGAATTCCCGAACATTACGACCATGGGCAATTTAAGCACATATTTACTTCAGTTCGGAACGCCTGACAAGATATATGCACAAACTGAAAGATTATTATCCGATAAGATAAATATCATAGCTCCTGCCTGCGGGTTAAGCACTTCAACACCCCTTGAAAACATCAGGACATTTACAAAGACGGTAACCGGTAAATAGAGGTATTGTGCCTCTTGCACAATACCTCTATATAATAAGCAGCACGTCTCAAGTTACGAATCAGAAAGGCATGGTAACAAGACATGGTAAAGGTTAATTTTATATCTGAAGGTATAACATCGATTATAAATAAAGGTGAAACAATATTGGAAGCAGCAAGAAAAGCTGGAGTAATCATCGAATCCCCATGCAATGGCATGGGCATCTGCGGCAAATGCAAAGTCAAGGTCATAGGCCTTGATAAGGCAAGCATCGTCACAAGGAAGGGCAGACACCATTTAAGTTTAGAGGAAACTCAGGCAGGGTATGTGCTTGCATGCCAGGCACAAGTTTATGAGGATATAAAGGTCGTAACGAAAAATACCGCGTTTCAGAATAAGACTTTAAAAATATTGAGTGATGGCAAAAGTTTCTCCTATGACATAAAAAGCAATATAACCAAGCGCTTTGATGGTGAAGGGACCAAAGTATTTGCAGGCGGATATTTAATTGGTGAAGAAATCGGCGATACTACATCGCAGCTCTACGGTTTATCCATTGATATAGGCACGACGACGCTCGTCACCGCGCTTATAGATCTTTTAAACGGGAACGAGATCGCATCGGTATCTGCGCTTAACCCGCAAAGCCTTCAGGCGCAGGATGTGTTGACGCGTATAAAATTCGCATCCAATCCAAAGGGTCTGAAAATCATGTATGACGGCATCACAGATGAACTAAACAGGATGATAGAAACAGTTTCAAAGGAAGCAAAAATCAATCCTCATCATATATATGAGGCCGTATACAGCGGCAATACGACGATGATACATTTAGCATGCAATGTCGATCCGGAAGCACTAGGCAAGTATCCATATACGCCGCAGATATTCGGGGGCAACGATATACCGGCCGATATGCTCAATATCTCCCCATTTGCCCTGATCTATCTGCCGCCCATCATCTCATCTTATGTGGGACCAGATATCACTTCCGGAATATTGTCTTCACAATTATATAAAGAGAAAGGCATTACACTTTTCTTGGATATAGGCACAAATGGAGAAATAGTGATTGCAAATCAAGGCAAGCTTTCCGCGACATCAACTGCAGCCGGTCCTGCTTTTGAAGGAATGAATATAGCCTATGGAATGAGGGCGGCAAAAGGCGCATTGGAGTATTTTAAAATCGAGGATGACGGTGAAATAAAGACTCGCACAATCGGGGATGCAAGAACAATCGGCATATGCGGAAGCGGGCTTTTAGATATTGTCGGAGAATTGGTCAAGGCACAGGTCATAGGTGCCAACGGCAAATTCATCCCACCTGAAGCAGGAAAATATAGTGAAAATTTAAAAAGGCAAATGGCAATAAGAAATGGCAAGTTTTGCTTTGAGGTAGCGCCTGATGTTTATTTAACTCCTAAGGATATAAGGCAGGTGCAGCTGGCAAAAGGTGCAATACGCGCTGGAATTGAGATGCTTTTGCTTAGTTTAAATGTCAAAGCCGGGGAAGTTTCCCTGGTTGAAATCGCAGGTTCATTCGGCTTTCATTTAAGAGAAGAAAGCTTATTGAACATCGGCTTGCTGCCAAAGGAGTTTAAGGGAAAAATAAGCTTTGTCGGGAACACTTCCAAGACCGGCGGGGAGGCGTTCCTGCTCAATACGGACTTTCGGGATTTCATGAAAGACCTCGTGAAAAAAATAGATGTCGTCGACCTTGCCGATCAAAAAAATTTTGATCGGGTTTTTATAAAAGAATTAAGCTTTTAGCAGCAGGTGAATGATATGAAAAAACAAGTTGAAAATTTGTATGATTTTTGCTATGGGGCTGAAAATTCTTATTATAAAGACAAGGATATCACAGACATTTTTCACAATGGTATTACACCTGAAAATATATTGGAGGCTTCCAGGACAGTCAAGTATAAGGAAAAGAGCATGTTTCTTAGACTGCCGGTAAATTTCATATCCCAGGCAAATGCAAGGACAAGTAAATCCATTGAAGAATTGCTTGAAATAGTTGAATCCATTTATAAGGATAAGGAATTTGAAGCTGTTCTTGAAAGCATCGAGCTTTCAGGTGACGAATATGTTATTTTAGATGTGCTGGGCCCTTTTTCGACGCTACTTCAAAATATAGACTCAAACACGCTTTTCAAATGGCTTTATAAATACAAAAGCCAAATGCATTTTGCATTAGAAAAAATTACTGAATCTTTGTCAGCATACATTAACACTGCTTTAAGTAAAGGCGCAAATATCATATCTCTTGCTGAACCATCGGCAATAATAAATGTCATTGGAGAAAACCGCTACAAGGAATTTGTAATTTATTATATTGTCAAACTGTTAAGGGATATCGAATCGAGCATTACCAAAAACATAGTGCACATATGCCCTATAATTTCATATCAGCTCGAGAGCTATGGTTATCTTACTATAGAAGTATTAAGCTGCCAAAGTCAGAGCTACGGTCAGGCATTAATAGAGATTGCACAAAACAGCAGTATAAAATATGTCGGCCATAGATGCATAAATGCCGAACACGCTAAAGTTGATAAAATATATGCACTGCGGGGACGGTTAACAACTTTTTAGCATCAACAACCAATTCTATCGGCCAAAGGGGACGGTTAACAATTGCTTGACATCGCCAAACAATCTAAAGCAGAAAAGTAAAGGGACGGTTAACAATTATTTTATATAAACAAGCAGTTTAAAATATAGAACTACGGATTTCATAGATGTAAATTCTTACAATCAGGCCTCTATTTGTCATTATAAGTAAGATTTTATTCATAATGTATACATGCAAAAACTGCCAACGACATTTTACAACAATATACTTTGATTGACTTTTATATTACAGGTGATTTATACTAATTAGAAAGT
>CALCDS010000379.1 GCA_937900065.1 uncultured Clostridiaceae bacterium
ATACCCTAAATAATCAGTTAGCACAACAGATTAATTTAAGGAGATGCATCTAATGTGCATCTCCTTAAATTATGTGCCTATTATCAAAAATTTATTCATTATTATTTCCCGGAAAATAATAGTTATGTAAAATTTATTTTAAATTGTACCAGCCTTTTAAAACCGCCGATGCCTCATTCTTAAATGCCTGGACGGTAACATGCTTTCCCAGCCTGTTTAATCCATGGGCTTTTGCAAGGCTATCGGTATAGTCTTTTAATTTGTATATTCTAAACCCCTTTGCATATCTCTCATAATGTGTGACAACAGGTATAATTTCGGGATTTTTTATCGATATCCTGTCATTAACATCTTTTTCTATATTGAGCTTGAGCATCCCGCCTACGAGCCTTGGAATTTCATTCTGGCATGAAACGAGATTTCCGAGTGAATAAGCCACAAGCATATTGTTCCCATCTTTCCCTTTCATCCACTCAACTGGTTCAAGCACATGGGGATGATGCCCTATTATTAACGTCACTCCAAGATCTGCTAAATACGAGGCAAGCTCTTTTTGCTGCTTCGACGGGACTTCCTGATATTCATTCCCCCAATGCAGGGATACTATGACAGCATCAGCAAGTTCTTTTGCGCGCTTTACATCATTAGCTATAAGATTTTTATCTATTATATTTACTATGTAAGGTTTACCTTTAGGAATCGGTATGCCATTTGTGCCATATGCATAAGATAAAAATGCGATTTTTATACCCTTTTTATCTACGACTCTTATAGTATCCCTATCCTCTTGGCTTTCATATATCCCTACCATAGTAACCTCCGGGTGTGATCTCCAGAAAGAAATAGTGTTGTTTATTCCCTTTACCCCTTTATCAAGAGCATGATTTGTTGCATGATTTATTACATTAAATCCAACTTTTATAAGGTCTCTCCCTAATTCCTGGGGCGAATTAAAAGTCGGATAACCTGATAAACCAAGCTTTGTTCCACCGAGTATAGTCTCCTGATTTATAAAGGCTATATCAGCACTTGAAACTTCATCTTTAATATCACTATAAAGCGGAGTAAAATCATAACTGCCGTCCGACTTTTTAAAGTCATTTATAACTTCAAGATGCATAAGGTCATCTCCTACGGCCACAAGTGAAATATCTACAGGCTCCTTTTTTTGCTCTTCCTGCTCATCCGGCTCTGGTTTCTGCGGCAATGCATCCTGATTTCTAGTTATTTCCTGCTTGTTGTTATTTATATTATGCTTTATGGACGTATGCCATGAAAATATACCAAGAGTTATAACGCAAACGATCAAAACATATACGTACCATCTTCTAAATTTCATATATTCACCCCTGTTAAGCAATATAATATAAATATATTATATTGCTATCTCTTAACATTGTCACTTCAAAAAGCTTCAATTAAAAATTTGGACTTATGTTATTTTGAGCAACAATGAGCATTATGAGAGTTTTGATAAGTTCTTGGCTTTGCTGCCGCATTAGAACAAAAAACAACAAAAGCCTCAACAGAATCTGTTGAAGCTTTTGAAAGAAATATGG
>CALCDS010000380.1 GCA_937900065.1 uncultured Clostridiaceae bacterium
GATGTAATTTAAATCAGGGCAGTCAAATATCACAATATCCGCCTTTTTACCCTCTTCTATGCTCCCAATCTCATTTTCCCTCGATATAGCACAGGCGGCATTCATAGTCATTGCCGTGATTATCTCCTTTGGAACCATCTTCATTCCAAAGCATGCAAAAGTCATTACAGTCTGCAGTGACTCCGTGGGACACGTGCCCGGATTATAATCCGTGGCCAAAGCCACTGGAAGTCCAAGCTCTATCATCTTTCTTGCATCCGCATACTTCCCAAGCATAAGGTAAAATGAAGTTGCCGGAAGGAGCACCGGTATCACGCCGCTATCCCTCATAGAAATCAGGCCGCCTTCATCCGCCGCAAGAAGGTGGTCAGCGGATACGGCTTTGAGTTCAGCTGCAAGACGGGCCCCGCCCATGGGTCCCATCTCATCGGCATGTATCTTTGCTTTTAATCCAGCATCGATTCCGGCTTTGAGTATGCGCCTCGATTCGTCTATCGAAAATACACCTTCCTCGCAAAAACAGTCTATGAACTCAGCAAGCTTCCTGCGCGATATTATAGGTATCACATCTTCAATCATCTCTTTTATATACAGCTCCCTGCAGTTTTTGTATTCAAAGGGAACTGCATGGGCCCCCAAATACGTGGGAATCAAAGTCACGGGCTGCTCGAAGTTCAACTCGCGTATTGCCTCAAGCGACTTTATCTCATCCTTAAGGTTCAGGCCGTAACCTGATTTAGCTTCACAAGTAGTCGTCCCATGTTTGAGCATCTGAAACAGGCTTTTTTTAGCACTCTGTTTTAATTCTTCTTTTGACATGGCCCTTGTGGCTTTGACAGTGCTTAAAATTCCGCCGCCACCTTTGAGTATTTCAATATAAGAAGCACCTTTAAGCTTCGCTTCAAGCTCATTTTCCCTCGAGCCGCCGTAAATAAGATGGGTATGCGGATCTATAAGCCCTGGAGTGACTGTCTTTCCATTAGCATCGATCACAGTCTTAAAATCCTTATCAGGTGCTTTGCCCGAGCCTAGGGAGATAATTCTATCATCTTCCACAGCCACCCATGCATCATGGATGATTCCCGCATCCATCATTTCGCTGCCGCATCTTGGAGCATTTTTCCCTTTCACGGTTACAAGGCTTGAAATATTCTTAATCAGCAAGCGCATAAATCCCACCTACCCGATCATGTCCGACGACAATGATTTTAATTTTGATATAAGCATCTCACTTTTTGAAATCAAATCATCCACATTTGATTTCATTTTGTTCACATAATCCACATCTTTTATGTTCTTTAAGTTTATCTTTACATTGTATAATGCTCCGTTTAAGCCGGCATATCCTAAAAAACCGGCTACCGACGCATCGCTTGCAGCACTCTTATTGCCTGAATTCAGCATATCTATGGACATGTCCATGACGTCAAGGCAAAGGAGGGCTGTCTGATATGGAAGATCGGATGCTTCCTTGAGAGCTTTTTGTATGGCTTTTGATCTTGCACTCTTATCCTCATCAGATATCTTTGCCATATGGTATGCATCCATTACTTTATCGAATACGGCAGGGTCGGCATCCACTCCTTTTTCTAAACGCTCTATAAGGCTTTTGCACTTCTTTAGCAATCCCTCCATATGTTCCCTTTCATCTTTATCAAGTTCTTTCTTTAATGTTATCTCGCCTACCATGGATGATAGTGAAGCTCCAAGTGCCCCCGCCAGGGCACATACGCTCCCGCCTCCCGGCGTAGGCGAACCTGACGCCGACTCGCTTATGTATTTTTCAAGCGTCATATCAATCAACATGCTATCTCCTCCTATTTTAGCATCCTCTTTTCGAGCACCTGATTCATTGTAAAATCCTCGACTTTAAGATAATATTGTGCGCAGTCGATCAAAGCCTCCATAGGTACGAGCCCTATTATCTCGCTTCCGACTACAGAAACTCCGTATCTTTTAGCTTCCATCTTCACCATTTCAAATGCCTGATACATTGAAGTGCCCTTATAATCTACAAGGTTCATGGATACCTGTACGATGTTTCTTTCCTCAAGCCTTACCCCCATCGCTTTTACATATCTAAGCCCTCCTCCTATGAACCTTACTTTTCTTGCTATTGCTTTAGCGATTTCAATGTCGCTTGTATTAAGGTTCACATTGAAGGCTACAAGCGGAACCCTTGCGCCGACGGCCGTTGCTCCTGATTTTACATTCATGCTTTGAGGACCGAAATCCGGTTTCCACTCATCACACTTTATCTTATCGAAAAAGCCTTCATACTGCCCTTTTCTTATATAGGCAAGGTTCCTCCTTTCAGGACTGGATGCGGCTTCTTCATAAAGGTATACCGGTATTTTAAGCTCCTCTCCAATCCTTTTTGCCGTCCTTTTTGCCATTTTGACGCACTCATCCATGGTGATTCCCAAAACCGGTATAAAAGGCACCACATCCATGGCGCCCATCCTGGGATG
>CALCDS010000381.1 GCA_937900065.1 uncultured Clostridiaceae bacterium
ACACTATCCGGCAATCCCACTTTAGCCTTGTCCCTCTCGCCGTCCTTATGGACGCGTCTTATTGAGCGAAAGTTTAACAATCTTATATGCACATTTTTCAATATGTACATTTATACTGATTGGCCTCTACCCGGCCAGTATCAAGAGTTTACGAAGATTGTTTCACATCCTATGCACGCCAAGCAGACTAAAAGCCTATAATATTAAAGTGGCAGCTTAAGCTGCCACTTTAATATTCATTTATTTAAAAAGTTGTATAATCCAGCATCTTCAAGCAACCCCTTGTGATATTGCTCTTACCGTCATTTTTGGCATGGGACTGCTCTTTTCTATCTGCCTTGACTTTTAAAGAATCCCTTTCCAATTTGATAGTGTTGATATCCATAAATTCACCCACCTTTGTATTTTATTGCATTGGAGCCATGGATGCAACACTAATCAAATGATTCATCATCTTTATGAAATATTCCTAAATTTTGATAGTAAATCAGTTCGTAGCATATCATAGCTACTCGCCCCCAAAAATTGCTTAATTTATTCTATAAATATTATAGCACAATAACTTACTGCATCCAAATTGGCTAAAAATGAATAATATGATGCTATATTAGTTAATTCAATGCCTCTTGAAATAGCTCCGGTTTTCCTTAAAGGCTCTCTTGAGTTCTTATAATCGCATAGGCTTTCATAGTCGCTATTTTCTGATTATTTCATATAATGAATATTAAATGCTTATTTTATTCGTAAATTATTGATGCTTTGAATCTATTTTGTGGAAATTTCTTCTATATATTATATAAATGCAAACAGATAAAAATAAAAAATAGGCTATGATATTTAAAGGAGTTGTATAATCAGGATAAAATGCATTGTACAATCCCAAAGTTCCGAAGAATATGAATATGAATGAAGATATTATCTTCACAATCCTTTGGGGTATTTTCCTGAAAACAGTGCTGCCAAGTATTACTCCCAGTCCATCGGCAAACAGCATTCCCAATACGCTCCCTGCAAAAACCTCATATGGCGAATTATACTGGGCTGCCATTGTTATGATCATAAGCTGAGTTTTATCACCAAGCTCCCCTATGAAGAATGTGATCGCTACTGTTGCCACAGCACATAGCTTAAACGATCTATTGCACTTTTCTTCTTTGCCCTCATTTAGGTTAAAAAGGCCAAATCCGATGAACATAAGCGCTGCAACAGCTCTTATGACATTGAGCGGTACAATGGAGATTATGTATGATCCCAGTGCCACCCCTATGGCATTTAGCAGCGATACTGCGATCAATACTCCGAGCATGACCCTTAAACCGTCGTATTCTGCAGCAAAGGCCATTGCTACAAGTTGAGTCTTATCACCTATCTCAGCCAAAAAAACAAGACCCAAAACCGTAAAAAAAATCAGCATATTTTCACCTCATCATTTGATATAAGTATTTTCCTATTTTTGATCTTATATTCCATACAAACCATCAGTTTGAAATGTCTTAGGCAAAATATCAAGGCGCTTTGTCTTGATAATCCGTTTCAATACATAAATAAAGACCTTTAATATACCAAGTTTAAACTTGGTATATTAAAGGTCTCACAAACGGATTTCCGCGATAAAGCCAGGCGCTATGCCAGTGTGTTGACTTTATCTCCTTATGGGAAAGCTACTCCCCCTTAACATTTTTATTATAATACTAAAATATTACAGTTTCAAGCATTTATCCGGACATAACTTGCGCCCATCCTTTTTAATAAACTTGTCCGGGATAACATCGTTTTTTATCACCTCATCATATGTCTCCCTGCGTGATATTTCAAAGCAGCTTCCGCCGCTTACAAAGATTGCACCAGGTCTTGGAATCCTGTTATAATTGCTTGACATGGACTCGCCATATGCTCCTGTGCTGAATATCGAAAGTATGTCCCCTTCTTTTACCTTAGGTATTTCTATATTCCTTATCAATATATCGCCTGATTCGCAGCATTTTCCGGCGATTGTAACAAGTTCATCCTTTCCATCTTTCATCCTGTTTGCGATAGCTGCTTCATACCTGGCATTATATAGAGCAGGTCTTATATTATCGACCATCCCGCCGTCAACCGACACATACTTTCTCACATTCGGTATATCCTTTATTGCACCTATCGTATATAGTGTGGTCCCGGAATTACCTACAATTGACCTTCCCGGTTCTATTAATATACAAGGCTTTTTTAATCCGTATTCTTTTATTTTACTGTTGACCTCGTCAGCTATTTGTGCTGCGAGCAATTCTATATCCATGGGTTTATCGCCTTGGGTATAGTATATACCGAATCCGCCGCCTAAATCCAGCTCATCCATTTCAAATTGCAACCTGTCTTTAATTTTCGATGCAAATTTGAGCATTATATCTGCTGCATCTATATATGGTTGAATTTCCTGAATCTGGGACCCTATATGGCAGTGTAAGCCTTTAAGGTTAAGGTTGTCCATGGCAAGCGCAGCTTTTACTGCCTCAATAGCCTGGCCTGTTTCGATTGGAAAACCAAATTTGGAATCAATCTGCCCGGTTTTTATATAAGCATGGGTATGGGCTTCAATGCCCGGTGACAGCCTTAAATATATATCCGCTTTTACGCCATATTCTTGTGCCAAAGCATCAAGCTTGTAAATTTCATTGAAGCTATCCACAACTATTCTTCCAACCTTATTTTCCAGGGCCATTCTCAATTCCTCTTCAGTTTTGTTGTTGCCATGGAACAAAATATTTTGAGTTGGAAAGGAGGCTTTGATTGCCGTATACAATTCTCCTCCTGATACCACGTCAAGATATAGGCCTTCCTCTTCTATCAGCTTGCACATCGCTAAATTTAAAAATGCCTTTCCAGCATATGCGACCCTTACTTCATCATATACGGAATCAAAGCTTTTTATAAATCTTCTGGCTTTTTCCCTTATCAAATCCTCATCCATCACATACAATGGAGTTCCATATTTTTTTACGATCTCTATTACATCACATCCACCTATCTCAAGATGGTTTAGTCCATTTATCTTTGACGTACCGTGCAGCTTCATTTAAATTCTCCTCTTAAGCATTCGACATGATTTTTTATTCTAATTTTACTAATTATACAACATAACTTAGTATAATTTAAGGCTTTTTTGTATTAATATTCAGTTTGACCAAATGACAGGGGACACATCTTTTCAAGATATGTCCCCAATATCAAGGGCGTATCATCCATCATGAATGATACGCCCTTGATATTAAACCGCAGCCGTTACATCTTACTGAAGCTTAGGCGACTCTTTTTTAGCCTGCGCCTGTTGTTGCTGCTGATTTAAGCTGTTATTCATATTCACATAATCGAGCCTTCCGCTCAATTGATCCACATGTCTTTTCATATCCTTTTCCATCTGTTGAAACATCTGTTTGGATACCGGATCATCCGTTGCTGATGCAAATGTTGCATAACTTCCCTGAGCAGCTTTTGCTTGCGCTATTGCTTTTTCCAAATCGCTTTTTACAGTCATAAAATCACCTCCATAGAATTCATTCGTGTATATTATGTGTATAGAGATGAATTTTAAATCTATTTTTCTATACGGCCGAATATAAATTTATATTTGCGATCATAACTCTCTTTGGCAAAGGCTTCATCAATTTCTCCGAATGCCTAAGCTCCAATCTTAATATATCTTCTTTACCTTAAAATCAAGATAATCGCACGAAACCATTGTAAACCGTATGCCATACATTTCCCCTTCGATTACCCTCTTTAAGCTGTCACCATGAAGATGGCCAAACACGCAATGTTTAACATTATATTTTTTCATTATATCAACAAACTTTGAAGGTTCTCCGTTTTCATAAAACGGCGGATAATGGATCATAACTATTATCGGTTTTGTATCCGGTGCACTGGAAAGGGAAAGCTCAAGTCTCATGAGCTCCCTCTTATATATTTTCATATCCTCATCTGTAAACCTTTCATCTCCTGGAAGATTCCATCCCCTTGTGCCTGATACATACCAGTCTCCTATGTCGACAAAATTATTTTGCACAAAACAGATGCTCTCCGGGAAAACCTTTTTCATCTTTGAAGCCGACGACCACCAATAATCATGGTTTCCGCGGGACAACACTTTTCTCCCGGGCAGCCGGTCTATATCCATTATATCGGCCATTGCATCGTCTAAAGTGATGGCCCATGATATATCACCTGGAATGAGCACTGTATCGCTTTCCTGCACATTCATGCACCAGTCGTTTTTTATTTTATCCCAGTGATTTTCCCAGTTGGCTCCAAATATATCCATGGGTTTGGGATTTGCTTTAGAAAGATGAAGATCACTTATTGCAAAAATTCCCATCATAATGCTCCTTATCTGATTGGCACTTTAAGATTTTATCCGTATATTCAGTATTATACATGACTCTGCAATCTATTGTATATAACATTTGCCTAAAAAGTCAAAAAAAGCCTGCATCGCTTTACGATGCAGGCTTTTTTTAAGGTGTTACATTCGTTTCATCCGGCTGGTCTTGGCCGCCGCTATTTTCGCCGGGCGATTCTTCATTATCGGCTTCATTTTCACCAGGCCCTATTTCAGACTCATCACCTGGTTTTATCTCATCCACACCATCATTATCCTTACCATCTTTTTCAGTATCAGTTTCATTTGGTTTGATCTCTTCTTCTTCGGAACCGAGCGGAACTTCGGGAGTACTGTAGTCAGGTATGTCGGGCTTTGGTTTTGAACTTTCTTTAACAGTATCATCCATATGAAAATTATTTTGCATATACGAAGGCACGTCCTTAACTTGAGCGATCTTTATATTATAAATAAATTCCTTTACAAATTGTGCATTTGCTTTTATATCAGGCACCAGAACCGCTGCTCCGTTTACATTTTGGCCTCCGTAATAACCCTCCACAGGAATCCTCATGCTCTGCATGCCATTGTTGAACTTATATGCCGTGACTCCCAAGCTTAAGAGCTTTGAGGCAGGAACATTTGTCTGAACATATGAGGCCAAAGTTGGAATCAATTTAGTTGCCTTTACGATATCGATTTGCTTTCCTTTTTCCATGAGTGCCTTTAAAACTATCCTCTGCCTTTCGGTCCTCTCAAAATCTCCATTTCCAACTTTTCTTATCCTTGCAAATGATAAAGCCTGCTGTCCATTCAAATGCTGAAATCCGCTTTTCTTTAGAAAAGTCGAGTTCTTGCCGTTAACTTCGGCAATATATTTGTTTATTTCATTTACCTCATAATTTTTGACTTCTACATCCACTCCCCCGAGCTTATCCACGACTTCCTGGAATGCTTTAAAATCTATGAGGGCATAATATTTCAAATCCAATCCGAAATTATTATTCAAAGTTTCAAGCGCAAGTTCAGGGCCTCCCATAGCATAAGCCGAATTTATCCTGCTCATGGAATTGGTTGAACCTATTTTTACATATAAATCCCTCATAACTGAGGTAAGCTTTATTGCCTTTGAATTCTTGTCAATCGTTGCTATTATTATGGAATCGGTCCTTCCGTAATCATTAGGAGTCCTGCTGTCCACTCCAAAAAGCACGATATTGTCTATGCCTGATTCCTCAGGAGTCGGCAGCCCCAATTGTTCACTGCCTGTTGTATCATTGTTTGATGAAACAAATGTAGGTGTCTTTCTCCAGAAAAGCAAATACGATATATATGAACAATAAGCAATGACAGGAATCAGTATGCATGAAATAACAATAAGTATGATATTTTTTTTACTCAATTTTTTCTTATTATGATTCATATCTAATTCTCCTTGATTTGATGGAGCATGATTCTTTTTCACACTGCCATCCTGTATAACGATACTAATAAATTATACTATAATTCGCAACTTTTGAACATAAAATTTCAATCATTTGTTTTGAATATGACATATATTCTTGATTTCCATACTGAAAGCTTTGTCAATTCTTTTAAAAGAAGTCCTGATTTATATCTTAGAACTCAATGACTAGTTTGAAACATTTATATTCTGCCCATCGCTAGTTAAAACAATCGTTCCATCCTTATCTGTGCGCAGTATCGATATGCCTTTTTTGTTCAATTTATCTATCGTTGATTTATTTGGATGGCCGTAAACATTGTTGGCTCCTACGCTGATTACAGCATACCTGGGATTTACAGCATCCAAAAACGAAGTCCCGGTAGATGTATCGCTTCCATGATGGCCTACCTTTAGAACATCTGCCTTCAAATCTATGCCTTTATTTAGGATCTCATTTTCAGAAGTTTTTTCAGCATCTCCCATAAACAAAAATGATGTATTCCCATATCTGATCTTTATTACGGCGCTGTAATCGTTGAGATTTTCATAACTTTGGCCTATAGGAGCTAACATCGTCGCATCGATTCCATCACCCAAATCCAGCTTGACGCCATATTTTGCGGTATTGATTGATAGATTCTTTGCTTTCACCGCCTCTATCACGTCTTTATATGTTTTGGTTGATGAAGTTACCCTTGGCATATATATATTCACTATATCAAAGTTTTTTATGACGTTATCGAGCCCACCTATATGATCCTCATGCGGATGGGTGCCTACAAGCACATCTATCTTTGATATGCCCTGGCTTTTTAAGTAGCTTACCACTTTTTCGCCGTCATTGTTGTTCCCGGCATCGATCAACATGTTTTTGCCGGACGGAGCCTTTACCAATATGGAATCGGCCTGCCCCACATCGAGAAAGTGCACGCTGATTGCAGCCTTTTCTTTGCGTTCATTTGGTTCTTCTCCTATGTTTTCAACATTGCAACCTGCAAGAAGCAGCATTGATAGTGCAGCCATCAGTGCTGCAAATCTTTTCAAAAAATTCTTTGCCATAAACCTACCCCCATCGCTTAAGTTCAAAATATGATTCGCATTGATATATTATTAACATGTGTTAAAATATAAATAGCGCTTGAATTGCAGATTATCACTTCGCTATTATCCATCAATTTTATAAATATTGGTTCTGTTAAACAAAGGTATTGATTTTGTTTTTTGGTTTTTACTTTTAAGATCCAACAATCCGCATAATATTTACTTTACCCTAGAATTCGTACTTTGTAAAATATATAAAGTGCCCGGTTTATTCTGATTTGTATCGGTTATCCGTGAAAGCAAAATAAATTCCATATTTGAGATTATTTTAGGGTTAAACTTCATATAAATATTATGTTAGAAGGGGGCAAATTATGAAACTTAGTAAAATAGCTGATATATTAGGCGCCGAAGTGCTCTGCGGCAAAGATCATTTGGACAACGACGTAGAATATGCTTTTAGTTCCGATCTCATGAGCGATGTACTAACATATGTAAACAAGAGAACGCTTCTTCTCACTGGACTTACGAATGCACAGGTCATTAGGACTGCTGAAATGATAGACATAGCCGGCGTATTATTTGTAAGGAATAAAAAACTCGGAGATGATATATTAAAATTGGCAACTGAAGACGACATATTAGTGATGCGCACATGCCATACAATGTACACTGCTTCAGGAATATTGTACTGTGCAGGCCTCAAGGGCCTTTCAATCGGTCGATCATAACAAAAGCGCTATAAAAAAGACTCACTTAAAAGATAAATGAAACTTTTGCTGTGCTTTGCCGGCAGAAAATTTTATATTTAAAGCGGAGCTGTGCTATGGATAATAATTCTTCGGCAATAAATTATACATTCAGCATTGAAAAGAATGATTTTTCCCGGGCTGGACAAGCGTCCAGCAAGCTGAAAAAAATACTGATGCAGCTTGGGATAGATTCAACCATCACAAGAAGGGCTGCCATCGCCACATATGAAGCTGAAATGAATATCGTGATACATTCGGAGGGAGGAGCCATAATCATGCAGGTCAATCCCGAACTTATAGCCATATATGCTGAAGACAGGGGTCCCGGCATAGATGACATAGAGCTTGCAATGCATGAAGGTTATTCCACGGCTCCCGACTGGATAAGGGAGATGGGGTTTGGAGCCGGAATGGGCTTGAGCAATATGAAAAGATGTTCGGACTACTTTAATATTGATACTAAAAAAGGTGCATATACAAAGGTAACGATGAAATTTTTACTGCAGGGGGGTGTTGTTGATAAAAACTGATTATTCTCATTCGGTCATACTTGAACCTTCAAAATGCGTGGGATGCACCTATTGCATCAGGAATTGCCCTACCGAAGCCATAAGGCTGATAAATGGAAAGGCAAGCATAATAGCAAAGAAGTGCATAGATTGCGGAGAGTGCATAAGGACCTGCCCAAACCATGCAAAGAGTGCTGTTACAGACAGCCTTGACATAATAAAAAATTTTAAATATAGCGTAGCATTGGCATTGCCGGTATTGTACGGGCAATTTAAAAATTATAATTCACCTGCAATGATATTGTCGGCGCTTAAATCAATAGGATTCGATGACGCATATGATACTTCCATAGGATCTGAAATAACCGGTTCCATACTCAAAACGATAGTAAAGGGATATAATGTGAAGCCTGTAATAAGCTCAACTTGTCCTGCAATTTTAAGGCTGATACAGGTAAGGTTCCCTGAACTTATCGGGAATATATTGGATATCGAAACCCCTGTAGAAATATCGGCACGAGTGATTAAAAATGCAATTGCAAAAAAAACAGGTCTTGATATTTCAGACATAGGCATAATATTGATAACACCGTGTACCGCAAGGGTAACAAGCATCAGAAAACCCATAGGTATCGATTTTTCATATATAGACGGTGCAATTTCAATCAAGGATATATTTGGAAGTATGCTGAAAGCCCTTCCCAATGTCAAAATTTCAAACGACGAAGTTTATGGACTCACAAGAAGGAATATGCTTTGCACGACTTCGGGAGGCCAGGTGATACATTTTGAAAACGAAAATACAATGGCGGTTGACGGCATACACAATGCCATATCAATACTTGAAAAGATTGAAATGGACCAGCTTGATGAAATGGACTTTATCGAGATAGCTGCATGCCCTAAAGGATGCCTTGGAGGCCCCCTTGTGGTTGAAAACAAATTTATAGCATTGAACAAAATAAACAGGATTGCCCGAAACCTTCCTGAAAACTTTGAAACCGAATATGATACTGAAAAATGTCTTGAAATGTATAAAGAGGGTTTCATAAGGCTGACAAATAAAATAAAGCCAATGGAAGTTACAAAACTTGATCCGGATTTGAACATATCCATAAAAAAGATGGATGCCATCCGCAATTTGGTATCCAGTCTTCCAGGCATTGACTGCGGCATATGCGGCTCACCTACATGCCAATCTTTTGCCGAAGATGTAATAACAGGTGCAAGGCCCAACGCAGTATGCCCTGTGATGAACATATTGCCATCAATAAAAAAATAAGCATTTCAGGAGGGAATCATGAAAGTTAAGGAAATAATGGAGAAACTCGATTTGAGATTAGCTGCCGGGAGCAGCGGACTTGAAGGAGAAATAAAAGATGTATATATATCTGATCTTTTAAGCTGGGTCATGGCACATGCTCAAAAACACAGCGCATGGATAACCATACAAACCCATCCCAACGTAATCGCGGTTGCTTCGCTTTTGGAATTGTCCTGCGTAATTATACCTGAGAATGCAGATATCAATGAAGAGACGCTTAAAAAAGCTGACGAAGAATCCATTCCTGTTCTTGTTTCAGACGCGAATGGATATAATATATGCTGCAAACTATACGATTTGATGAAGGACAAATAAAATGGCACTTTATTACGACCTTCATATACACTCGGCCGCATCACCCTGCGGAGCTGACGATATGACTCCTAACAACATAGTCAATATGGCAATAATAAAGCATCTTGATATTATTGCCGTAACCGACCACAATACTTCATGCAATCTACCTGCAATCTTTAAAGTCGCCAAAAATTTGGGATTGATGTTTCTTCCCGGAATCGAGGTTCAAACCAAGGAAGAAGTTCATATGCTGTGTTATTTCAAAGAGGTTGAAAATGCCGTACGGTTTGGTGATATAATATATGATTCGCTCCCATCCATAAGAAACGATCCGAATCTTTTCGGAAACCAGTATATTTTTGATGAGCATGATAATATAATAGGAGACATCGAAAAACTTCTCCTATCATCATCGTGTTTTTCAATAAATGAACTTATAGAATGTGTCAGAAAATTTGATGGAGCAATCATCCCCGCTCATATAGACAGGACTTCATACAGCATAATATCCAACCTTGGCTTTATACCTGAAAATCTCGATATCAAAACAGTGGAAATATCAAGATTTTCAAATTCGGCTGCCCAGCTGCTCAAAACATTTGATACATCATCCCTAAACATTATAAAATCCTCAGATGCACATTACCTTGCCGATATTTCGGAAAGGGAAAACAGCCTTCCAATCAACGAGATAACCATGTCGGCCATATTTAATTATCTTAGAGGTGGAAAATAATTGGCTGCTGCGTAAATTGCGCAGCAGCCAATTAAATTTAAGCTTCACTATTAAAAGCGGCTTCGTTTTGTATAATGGGTATGCAGCAGTTTATGGGCTTTCTCACTGTTTGGTTTTCCGAGATACTCATCATACAAAGTCTTAACTTCAGGATTCAAATGTGATTTTCTTAGAGGCATGCTCCTATCTATGTTGTAGAGCGAATCTGCTCTGTCTACCTCTGACATATAAATCTCATTCTTATCCATTATGAAAGGCTGGCCTCCTCCATTGATGCATCCGCCCGGACAGCCCATTATCTCTATAAAATGATAATTTGCCTCTCCCTTTCTTATTCTATCGAGAAGAGCTTTAGCATTTCCGGTCCCATTGGCAACTGCAACCTTCACATCAAGGTCTCCTATTTTAACCTGGGCCTCTCTTATTCCCTCAAGGCCCCTGACAGCAGTATATTCAACATTTTGAAGTTCCTTACCCGTTACGACTTCTGCAACTGTCCTGAGCGCAGCTTCCATAACCCCTCCGGTAACCCCAAATATTACTCCCGCACCGGTTGATTCTCCGAGTATTTTATCGAATTTGGAGTCCTCGAGCTTTGCAAAGTTGATCCTTGCCTGCTTTATCATCCTTGCCAGTTCCCTGGTCGTGATCACCACATCAACGTCAGCATATCCTGTGCCTGAAAGTTCAGGCCTCTTGCATTCAAATTTTTTCGCAGTACACGGCATTACCGATACCACAAATATCTTGGAAGGATCTATGCCTTCCTTTTTTGCATAATACGATTTTGCAATGGCTCCGAACATCTCATGCGGAGATTTGCATGTTGAAAGATTATCTAAAAAGTCCGGGAAGAAATGTTCGCAATATTTTACCCATCCTGGAGAACAGGATGTTATCAGAGGAAGCTTTCCTCCGTTATTAAGCCTGTCTATAAGTTCGTTTCCTTCTTCTATTATGGTAAGGTCGGCTGCAAAATCGGTATCAAATACTTTATCAAATCCAAGCCTTTTCAATGCGCTTACCATCTTGCCTGTAACAGGCGCACCTTTTTCCATTCCGAACTCTTCTCCAAGCCCGACCCTTACTGCGGGAGCTGTCTGCACGATAACATGAAGATCAGGGTTGGATAGAGCTTGCCAAACCTCTTCCGTATCGTCCTTTTCACTCAAAGCCCCGACAGGACATACCTTTATGCACTGTCCGCAGCCTATACACGCAACATCATTCAAGGACTGACCAAATGCAGGCGTAACCATTGTATTTATTCCACGCTTTGAAAAGTCAATGGCACCTACTCCTTGCACTTTTTTACATACGTTGACACACCTTCCGCACAATATGCATTTGCTCGTATCCCTGACTACGCAAGGAGAAAGATCATCAATCTCTACTTTCATTTCATATGGCTGATATGGAACTTCCTTTATATTCATTTCATCGCATAATTTCTGAAGCTCGCAGTTTAAATTTTTGCTGCATGTTGTACATTCTCTGTTGTGTCTTGCCAAAATCAGTTCGAGTATAGTTTTTCTTGCTTCCCTCACCTTGGGGGTATTCGTCCTTACGACCATGCCCTCACTTACAGGAAGCACACATGCAGCCTGAAGTGTACGGGCCCTTTCTACTTCAACCACACACATTCTGCATGCTCCCACTTCATTTATACCCTTTAAAAAGCAAAGCGTTGGTATATCTATATTCAGGCTTCTTGCCGCTTCGAGAACAGTATAATCTGAAGGAACTGCAGCAACTATACCGTCGATTGTTACGTTCACTTTATCCATACTTTGCGCCCCTTTCCTTACTTTTTGCTTATTGCCTTAAATGGGCATTTTGACATGCACAAACCGCATTTCAGGCATTTTGACTGATCAATCTTGTGAGGTTCTTTTATCTTCCCGCTAATCGCTCCGGCAGGGCAGTTCCTTGCACAAAGTCCGCAGCCCTTGCATAATGCTTCATCTATCGTAAATTTCAATAATGCCTGGCAAACGCCGGCAGGGCATCTCTTCTCTTTTATATGGGCCTCATATTCGTCCCTGAAATATTTGAGTGTGGAAAGTACGGGATTTGGAGCAGTCTGTCCAAGCCCGCATAGTGCGGAATTCTTTATATTCCTGGCAAGGGTCTCCAGTTTTTCAATATCCCCTTCTTCGCCTTTCCCTGTACAGATCCTTTCTAATATTTCAAGCATCCTCTTTATGCCTTCACGGCATGGGGTGCATTTTCCGCAGGACTCGTCCACAGTGAACTCGAGGAAGAACCTGGCTATATCGACCATACATGTTGCATCATCCATTACGATCAATCCGCCCGAGCCCATCATTGAACCTAGAGCTATAAGGTTATCATAATCTATCGGCACATCTAACTTCGATGTAGGTATGCATCCTCCCGAAGGTCCTCCTGTCTGAGCGGCTTTGAATTTTCTGCCGTTCGGAATCCCTCCGCCTATATCAAATATTATCTCCCTCATGGTAGTGCCCATCGGTATTTCAACCAGGCCTGTATTATTTATCTTTCCGCCTAGGGCAAATATCTTTGTGCCCTTTGATTTTTCAGTGCCTATGCTTGCAAACCATTCCGGCCCCTTTAATATTATCTGGCAAATATTTGCATACGTCTCAACATTGTTCAGTATGGTCGGTTTGCCGAACAGGCCTTTTACAGCAGGAAATGGAGGACGAGGCGTAGGCATTCCGCGTTTGCCTTCTATTGAACGCATAAGTGCGGTTTCTTCTCCGCACACAAATGCACCGGCTCCGAGCCTTATATCGATGTCAAAATCGAATCCAGTGTTCATTATATTTTTGCCTAAAAGTCCATAGTCTCTTGCCTGACCTATTGCTATTTTAAGCCTTTTTACTGCAATCGGATATTCCGCACGAACATATACATACCCTTGATTGGATCCTATTGCATATCCGGCAATTGCCATTGCTTCAAGCACTGAATGGGGATCGCCTTCAAGCACCGATCTATCCATGAAAGCGCCCGGATCGCCTTCGTCGGCATTACAGCATACATATTTCTGATCATCCTTTGAGTTGGCTGCAAACTGCCATTTCACGCCTGTCGGAAATCCGGCTCCTCCTCTTCCCCTTAATCCCGATTTCTTTATAGTGTCTATTACTTCTTGAGGCGTCATCTGAGTCAAAACTTTTGTCAATGCCTTATAGCCGTCAAATGCTATATATTCATCTATGTTTTCAGGGTTTATAACTCCGCAATTTCTTAATACCTGTCTGACTTGCTTCTTATAAAAATTAACTTCATTAAGCGATTTCAGCCTTCCTTCTTCCACGGCTTCGTGGTACAGCAGCCTCTTTACTACTCTGCCCTTTAAAAGATGCTCCGTAACAATTTCATGAACATCTTCAGGCTTTACCTGACTGTAAAATGCTGCTTCAGGATATACTATTACAACCGGTCCAAGGGAGCAAAGCCCAAAACATCCTGTTCTTTCTACCATAACTTCCTTATCAAGATTATATTTTTTTAATTCCTCTTCAAAGTTCTTAGCAATCTGTTCCGAATTTGAAGAGCTGCAGCCTGTACCTTTACAAATCATTATATGAGAACGATACATCTCCATAATCCTTACCTCCATTACATAACTTAATTAGATACGGTTTTTTTAACTACTTTTTCTCTTCGGAACCGATTGTATATTCGCTCACGACTTTATCAAGCATCACATGTTCCCTTACTACTCTCCTAGCCTTTTCAGGCGTCATCCTTACATACGTAACTTTCTCTTCTCCAGGTTTATATACTTCAACGATTGGCTCCAACCTGCATATTCCTATGCATCCTGTTTGCGCAACCACTACATCAGACAGGTTATTATCCTTGACTTCATCCATTATCGCATGAAGCACCGGTCTCGCCCCTGCTGCAATTCCGCAAGTGGCCATTCCCACGACAATCCTCGTTCCTGAACGATCTTTCCTAATGTTTAAAGTCTGAAGGGTGCGACGCCTTATCTCTTCCAGCTCTTGTATTGTTTTCATATTCCCCACCTCCATACATACTATTTATGCCATCCTTGATGCGATCTCTTATCCACCCTATCACTTCAGGTGAAGTGATGGGAACCTCCTTAAGTATCTTTTTTATATCCCTGGTATCCAGCTTAAAAGTGTTGCCATTGAATACATGGGTATATATAAAATCAACATCTTCATTACATGCTATTAAACCTGACACAGTATCCCACATATTCCCTATAGGTGCTCTGTCGATATGGCTGTGAATAAAGCTTGCAGAAATTTCAGTCCCTTTTCCCGGAAGCGAATTTATTTTTAAAGAACCGCCGCATCTTTCAGCGGCTGCCGCAAGCAGCGGTATACCCAGTCCTACCTTTCTCGTAGTGCGTGACGTAAAAAAAGGATCCCTTGCTTTTCGAGCAGTTTGAGCATCCATTCCTTTGCCATTGTCTTTAACTTTAATAACTAATGTATCTCGTATTGTATCTTCGTTTATTGTAATTGATATTATATTTGAACCTGCGTCAATTGAATTTTGCACTATGTCCAATATGTGAAGTGATAATTCTTTCATTATGATTAATACTTTTTGAGTATCTCCGGAACTTTTTCAGGAGTAAGCCTTCCATATACTTCTCCATCAATCATCATGACTGGAGAAAGTCCACAGCAGCCCAAGCATCTCGTAGCTTCAAGAGTAAACTTGCCATCATCGGTAGTTTCTCCGCTGCCGTCCAGCTTAAGCTCTTTAAGCAATTCATCGAATATATCTTTTGCACCTTTTACATAACACGCTGTTCCCAGGCAAACGCTTATCGTATGCTCGCCCCTCGGCTTTAACGTGAATCTGGAATAGAAAGTCGCAACACCATAAATTTCCGCAAGAGGCATATCAAGAACCTTTGAAGTTTCTTCAAGAGCAGCCCTTGGAAGATATCCGAAGGAATCTTGGAATTCATTCAATATGGATAACAGAGGGCCCTTTTGGGTCTTATGCTTATATATTATTTCATCAGCTTCCTTCAGCTTGCTATTTTGAACGTCCATTTTAGACCCGGCATCACAACCACAGCGGCATCCATTGTTTACATTTGGCTCGCTCACATTCATCTCTCCTTTTTACAAATTGTTATTTATTTAACTACTTTTCGCAAAATAACCCACACCAAACTCTACTATATCATGTTTTATAATAAATTCATAGCAATAAATTATCAACTGTTTTATATACTATATTAATGTATGATACAAATTTACAGAATATAAAAAAATATATAAATTGTACGCAGTCTCTTAAAACTAATTCATTTGAGCAAAAATTTGATATGATATATAATCCAGCAGGCTGGTTACAAATTTAATTTGTGACCAGCCTGCCTTAAAAGTTCTAATTTTGTGATTCCGGTGCTTGAGCATCAGTAGCACTAGCATCAGTAGCATTAGCATTGGTGCTTTCAGTCTTCGGCTCAGTTTCCTCTTCCTCTATTTGAGGTTCATTTATGATAGCCAAAATCTCATCGGGATCGCCTACTAACTTTAAACCTGCCCCAAGCTTAAGCATTGATGCAGTGATTATGTCCCCGGCGTTTTTGTCTCCTATATCGATAGTCAATTTTTCCGGAAGATCCTTTTCCATGCCATGCAAAGTAACCTGGGATGCATGGACATCAAGCATCAAACCTTTGAGCTCCAATTTTTCTCTTCCCTCGAATATTACAGGCAATTTCATTCTGACCATATCTTCCGAGCCTGCAACCTGTATGTCGATATGCATCAGCTTTCCGGTAATAGGAGCCCTCTGCGTTTCTTTTATAAACCCGGTTTGAATTTCTTCCCCTAGTTTTACCTTGACTTTTTTACCTGAAAGTTTCCTCAAACACGTATCAAGCTTATCAGCCTGGAATTTTACAGACTTATTCTCCTTCTCTCCTGAACCGTATATTATACCCGGTACAAAACCGTTCTTCCTTACCTTATTTCCTTTTTCGTCTCTTTCTAACGCTTCCAGCAATACTTCACTCACGTTAACTCCTCCTTTATTTTTATGGGCCGAACCTCATGCCGCATCAAGCAGTGAATCAGTCTTAGTCCATTGACTTTTTGGAGTAAAATAAATTCTTGTACAGACTGTAAATATGCAAGCCATCCAGTCTAAGCTAAAAACATGAAATCAATCCATTAAGTTACTCCATTTTGTATCAATATTAGTTTTAGAGTGAATCGATTTATATTAAATGTAAACAACTAAATTTTATTTAATAAAAGGCTTAATGTCAAGAAATTTTGGAAAATAGCCCGCTAAAATTTAACTTCATCATAATATTAGACTATATTAAAGTATAATATTGATTTTTTGAGCAATCCAAGTGAGCGATGTGAACACTTTTGATAAGCTCTTGGCGAAATTTCCGAAGTGAATCCTATAACTTTTGCTTGTCTGAGCGTAGCGAGTTGCAAAAGTTCTTGATGAACGAGAAAATAGAGCCTTAGAGCTTAAAAAGTGTGAACAGGCGAGCAGGATGCTCAAAAAATCAACATACCTGTTAAACATCAAGTTAGCACTATTCCATGGATGATGCTGAATCTTTCTCAGTGGATTTGAATA
>CALCDS010000382.1 GCA_937900065.1 uncultured Clostridiaceae bacterium
CTAATATTTAAAGGCAACACTCATTATTATCAAATATGAATTTCAATGTCTGAATTATTAAAAAAACAACACGCGGCTTTAACATGGCTGACTGTAAGACGATGCATTCTGTATTACATAATTTTCATGTAAATACAAAGACTTCTACTATAGTCTTTCATATTAATTCTTATCCATGTTCCAATGTTTTATACGGATAAATATCTAATCTTCACACTTTTATTTTAGATCTTGTTTAACAAAGATACTGATTTTGAATATCCACATCTTGTTCACGTTTTTAAGCTATAGGTCTTATTTTATTATCTCCTGTCTGAATTCAAGCTGGTCTGCAAGGCCTATTTTCCATACGCCTGACTCTCGCACAATGTGATAATTCCATGAAATGTACTGATTCTGCTCAAGCCTGGTCTTGTCGTTTACTTTGAAGACCAACCCATAAACGATGACAGCTTCCGTAAGATGCCATCGTTCATCCACCCTTAAAGATATATCATCTCTGCTGTTTATTACCATTTCCTTAAATTCCACAGCATACTCGCACTTCTCATATTTGCTTCCATAGAACATATCAGTATCACTTATATACTCGTCGAATAGCTCTGATGTAAGATAAGGCTTGATTGATTCAGGTTTCCGGCTAAGGCAATATTCAGACCATCCTTTGCAAAAAAGCGATATGAGACTTTCCATATCATTCCTGAATCCTTCCTCAGGTTTAAGTTCAAGTACTATATTATTGTTCAACTCACCTACTTTAAAATTAACGGTTCCAGATGCAGCCATTTCCGGTATGACGGCTTTAAACTCATGTTTCCCGGAAATCACCTTTTTTATATCGAGCGCTCCATTTTGTATCACACCCGCATTTATGCCGTCAACAAAAACAAACGAACCATCAGGACCCTTTACAATCACATCCTGCACTTTAAGCGGAAACAGCACTTTCCACTCCCCTTTTAATCCTCCCAAGCTGCTTTTGATATTATATAATGAAAAACGGCCGGTATATTTTTGGGAACCTTTTATGAGATTTAAATTCACATCATATATTTTAGGCTTTGATGACAGGGACACGCTTTTTATGCTTACTTTTGATATAGATTCATATTCATCCTTCAGAGAGGAACTTATGCTTTCATCATTGATGAACATGCTATCTGGAACATCGATATAAAACTTCAGAGCTTTATCATAATCTTTGCTATTTAAACATTTTATATAAGCCTCAGCAGTTGAATATGGCATGTACAATAAAATTCCATAGTAAAAAATGCTTACTGCAAGACAGCTTGACAGGAATATGAGAATGGTTCTAAGATTTCTTATTCTATCCTCCTCTTTTGTTAAAAGCATATTAAAATTGCTTGGGAAAATATAATAGATTATGCGCGGATGTTTCCCTCTATTCTTCCTTTTCCTTGATACCTTCATATATACCTTCAAGACACAGAAATATTATATTATAAAGTATTACTAAAATACAAATAAAATTCTAAAAGGATGAAAATTTTTCACCCTTTTATGTTAGGCTATATTAAAGTATATTGTTGATTTTGAGCATCTTTGTTAAACAGAGCCTTATGTTAAAAGCTAATTTTTCCTATTTGTTTTTCCTTTAATAAAATCATCGCCTTCGGTTATAAATCCAAGCTCATCTAAAAGCAGATATAAATTCTCTTGATATTTTGAAACCAGGTTCCTTACATCCTTTTCTCTTCCCATAAAGCAAAGTTCAAAGCCTGTAGCATCGCAACATATAACCGTAACCTTTCGCTTAAGCAAGTCCTTCAGGCTATATATATATGTATGATTTATGCCGCAAACCAGGCAGGATATATCGATTATCATGGTTTTATTATCTTTTAAAGAAACACTAGCTTCCCTCTTTCCGCAGCTGCAGCACAAATCGCTTTTTAAACTATGGAACAGTTTGAACAAGGATATGTTATGAAAGTTCATCCTGCCGCAGTTCGGACACTTTATTGCAATCAGTATATTTGTGTCAAGTGTATCCATACATAGCACCTCCTTTTATAAACATCAGTAGAAAATTTTTTGCATGTAGAATTTTCTTATCTCTGTGCGTTTCAATGGGGCGGGAAATTATCTTACCAGCTAAAAATCGATTCACTGCCCGCCTTATTAGACTTATTATATTTATTCTCCAAAGCAATATAAATTCCTCTGACAAACTATATTATTTTTAGATAATATTAATGCAATATATATATAAAATACCCGTCAGGAAAAATAATTTTTTTATAATTTGCATCAAGATATCTCATAAGCTCATCATTGATATCATATGGCACAAAATATTTTGCGCCATATGATGATAACTCCTCTACATTTTCAGGGGTAAGGCTATCCCCATGAAGCCTCCAACCTTTTCTGTCGCTCGTGTATAACAGTTCAGGGCTGTCATTTGCAATTATGATCAGGTCGTTTTTCCTCGTACGCTGTTCTATATCACTGCCTATCATCTGATAATCATCTTTGAGTTTATATGCCTCTTTAAGAAATACAGCGTCATGAAGAATCAAAATCAGCAGGGATAGATATATTAAGCAGTAATATTTACTATTATGCCCGCTTTCATATAAAATAGATGCCACGGCACAGCCCATGAATATGGAGATTATGGGAGTTATGAACATCAGATAATAATCAAGGTGGATTGATGAATCGATTATGAATACATGGAGGATTGCTGCCCCAAGCCATGCATAATACATTGGTTCATTCCTAACTTTTTTGGATAAAACCCCTATTGAAAAAAGAACAGCTCCTGGGACTGTAAATACCTCGCCTACAAATTGTTCTGAAAGATATTTTGCACTGTTCAACTTTAATATGGGATTTATGATGTTAGGGAGTATCATCCCCGCACCTATGCCGCTCACAAATTTATGCTCGGCAATACCGCCCAACCAGCTGAAATAAATACCGGCCGGACAAAATGCGATGAGCAAAAATAAATAAAGGTATATATTTTTAAATG
>CALCDS010000383.1 GCA_937900065.1 uncultured Clostridiaceae bacterium
TTTGATGGAGTATATGACCGCTTTGATGTTGCCTGTCCAAGTTTACTCAACTCACTTCTTATATCCTTATCCCTCGTGAGTGTGAGATCATAAATTCTATCAAGCATATGCCCTGTTTCATGCGACAGTACGCCAATGTCATTAGCTTTTTTTATTCTTACGATATATGTCCTGTTATTGAATGTACCGAGTGCAGTACCTCTGTGTTTCTTCTTTATGGCTATATCAAGCTTATCGGCAAAATCGGAAACTATTTCAGAAGCTCTTTTTGCTTTGCCGGAAGTATTTTTGCCTGTTGCCTTACCTATTGCAGGTCCGCCTGATGGGCTTGCAAAATTTTCTTCATCGGATTCATTATCAATTAATTTAGAAGATACATCAATTACAGGATTGTTTTCTATTAACCTGCCAATTATGGCTGTGGCTTTCTCCTCATCCGTTGGAATGAAATACCTTCTTTGATAATTGATTGTTTCTGTTATTATCCCTGGTATATTTTTTGAATAATACCAGATATTATTGCCGATGATTTCTATTCTATATTCTCCAGATACCCTTCGCCTTTCAAGCTGCATTCTGTTCTCAAGCCGTGCTACATCACCATTTTTTAATACTCTATCATATAGGTCTTTAGGCGCATATTCTTCTTTTTTCCTGGTAATATCAAACCGCCTTAATACCTCATCTATATCATCTGCTGATATTAGCCTTCCAAGGTAGGTATTCCCATTATCATCAACTATTCTTAATACTCTTGTATTTGTTTGGGGCAACTTGTCCCATATTGGAAGCAGTGTACCTGTTAACAGATGCAGATTTTCCTCTCTGTATTTAGGCTGCTTTGATATTTCTTCATTCCATAAACTTTGCCAATCAGTTTTATCTATTCTTGTGGTCTTTGCATCATATGTCTTTTTAATGTAATTGGATTCTTTGCCATACATAGGAGATAGCAATTTATATGTATCCGTGATAGAGCCATCCCCTAACGTTTTATTTGGACCCTTACGTACAGCCCTTACCTCTCCCGTGCCTTTTATTTTGACAAAACCTATGAATTTATCCATGTGTATCACATCTGAATATGACATGATATATGGTTTTTTATACGCCGTCATTGATATATATTTAGTTTCTGCTCCACTTGCATCTTTGTGTATAGCCTTTTCATCATTTACGACGACTTTTTCAGCCTTGTAATTCTCAAGCCCCATATCAAGAGTACCTGCTTCAATCGCTCTGTTAAACGCCATTTCAAGGTTACTATAAAATCCCTCGAATACAGCATTTTGCTCACTTAATCCTAGGTTTAAAATCCTATTCAAGAACCTTGGCACATCTCTTGCGATATAAAGGTCTTCCCTATATGAGCCGTTTTCATTAACCAGCTTATCGTATAGACCCATCTTTTTAAGTATATCTATACCATCTGAAGCTCCAGCAACATGCCCATCAAATAGTTGCCTATAGAAATACTCAAGTGCATCTGATGCCAATGGCCCTTCGAGATTATCCTTTTCACTGAATATGCCGCTCCCGGCTTGCCTTTGGCCTTTAGTCAGTGCACCCATTTGGTCTAGTCTTCTTGCAATAGTTGAAATGAACCTTTTTTGACCCATAAGGTTAGTAGTAACAATTCTAAATATTGGCGGAACTACTTCATTACTCCTGTGAGTTCTTCCTATGCCTTGTGTAGCTTTAAAAGCATTCCATCCTGCTTGCAGTAAATAATGTAC
>CALCDS010000384.1 GCA_937900065.1 uncultured Clostridiaceae bacterium
TTTGCTTAAGATTATTTTATATCTTAAAGTATAATGTTGATTTTTTGAGCAATCCAAGTGAGCGGTGTGAGCCTTACAACTTAAAAAAGCGTGAACAGGCAAACGAGGATGCTCAAAATCAACATATGATATGTGAGGGGATCGGCATGATTAAAGAAGTGATTGTTGTAGAGGGAAGAGACGACTGTATAGCTGTAAAGAGGGCTGTCGGCGCTGAAATAATAGTGACTGGAGGATATGCGATGCCCAAGGGCACACTGGAGAGGATAAAGCTTGCCGCTAAAAATAGAGGGGTTATAATATTTACGGATCCGGATTATGCAGGGGAAAAAATACGCAGAATAATCAGCAGCAAGGTAAAAGGATGCAAGCACGCATTCCTTCCTGTGGAATGCGCAACAAAGGATGGAGACATTGGCATCGAAAATGCCTGCCCTGAGGATATAATAGATGCGCTTACGAAAGCAAGGGCCGAAACCGTGGACAGGGTGCAGGAATTCAGCATTCGGGATATGATAGCCAATGATTTTCTAGGTACATGCAAAGCCGGCATTAGAAGAGACAGACTTGGCAGGGAATTGGGCATAGGACATGCAAATGGGAAACAGTTTTTGTCAAGGTTAAATAATTACGGAATTACAAGAGAAGAATTTGATCTGGCTGTCTCAAAAATAAATAGCTGTACTAAAAAGTGTTGATCTTTAAGCAAGCCTGATTTATGCGTTATAAACCAATAAGAAAAGCAGGTATGGGAATGGATGATTTATTGAGGATTGTAAGAACACGTGAGATAATTAAAAAGTATAAGTTTAAATTCAACAAGAGTTTGGGCCAGAATTTTTTGATAGATGATGCGATTTTAAAGAAAATAATAGAATCATCGAATTTGACCAAGGATGACAGTGTGCTTGAGATAGGACCCGGCATAGGCACTCTTACAATGGAACTTGCTTCTCATGCTAAAAAGGTGCTCACAATTGAGCTGGACAGCAGCTTAATGCCTATACTTGAGGATATTTTTAAGGGGTATGACAATATAAGGATTCATCATGGAGATGCATTAAAAGAAGACTTAAAACAAGTTTCGTCGGGTTATCTCGATGAACCGGTAAGCATATGCGCAAACATACCGTATTATATAACGACTCCTCTTATAACCAAATTTTTTAAAGGGGAATTGAAGATAAAAACCATAGTCCTCATGGTCCAAAAGGAAGTAGCCGAAAGGATGGTCGCTGATCCCGGCGGAAAGGATTATGGAGCATTATCGCTGCTTGTGCAGTATTATTCAAAGCCGAGCATAGAGGCTATAGCACCCCCAAAATGTTTTATGCCAAGGCCCAAGGTTGACTCGGCAGTTATAAAGCTTGATATCAATAAAGAACCGCCGGTTGAAATAGAAGATGAGGATCTTTTCTTTCGCATAATAAGAAGTTCTTTTGAACAGAGGCGAAAAACCCTGTCCAATTCATTAAAACCTCTGGGCATACCGTCTGAAATATTGCTAAAGGCCTTTCAAGAAGCCGGCATAGATCCCAAAAGAAGGGGAGAGACCCTGTCACTGCAGGAATTTGCAGCCTTATATCACAAAATAGAAAAGGCACTGTGCGATTAGCAGGCTTACATAATAAATTAGTTAGTACTAAAAAGAGGATAATCCCTCTTTTTTTTGTCACTTTAGAAAATATCATACATATATTATAATGAATAAATTTTATTTTGGGAGGGAATCGATTGGCTGCAAAAAAAAGTTACAATAGATATTTTATTATATTCCAGGAAGAAGATAAAGGATACGGAATGGGGCCAGACAGGCCGCCCACGGGGTATGTCAAAGTTGAGACGAGAAACGACAAGAGCAAGGTGACGGTATATGTGCAGAACTTAAAACCTTTTGAATCAGGCGAATGTTTATATAAATGTTACCTAGTAGGCCATCATGACGGCAAGGGTTGTTCCGCTTACCTCGGCATAGTGAACATAGATGATCTGGGAAGAGGAGAATCATCCTGGGAAACAGGTTATGAGAATGCTTTTAATTCGAGCACTTCTATAGATAAGTTTAACGGTGCGGCCATCATAGCGCAAAGGGAGGAGTCCTCGGGTATAATAGCTCCGCTTGCAGGCTATATGAGCAAAGAGAAGTTTGACTGGAGGAGCGTGATACCTGCTGGTAAACAAGCCCAAAAAGTAAATGAAGATAATTTGGAATCGACACAGGACGCGAAAGAGGAGCAGGAGGTTTTGACCGATGAGGCGGCCAAATTCCAGGAATACGAAGAAAGTATACTGGAAACAAGCGAGCCTATTGAGCCTGAAAAACCCGCTGAATCGGAAGATGTGCCTGCTGAGGACATGGCAGGAACATCAGAGCCTGAAACACCGCGAATGGAGGATGACGTTAAAGAAGATATAAGAATAGAAGAAAGCGAGTATGAAAATATAGATGAACCTCCTTGCGAGAATGTCGCTTACGAGACTGATAATACAACCAATACTGAGACGACTCAAGGAACCGAAAATGACGATAAAAAAGATGATGATATAAGGTCCAAACATAAAGAGCATAAATACAATTATCATGATTACTATAAATATGATTGCAGAAATATTCTTAAGAGAACTTTGGAGGGGATACTTTCTGATTATGAGAAGATTGACAAACATAAAGAGCTTAAGGATTGCAGCATATGGAAGGTTGACATGAGAAAATACAAAAGGGATGTATATAAGGTGAACATGTATCCATGTTATGATTTGGTGTTTTATCCGATGGTATACAATCCTCAGCGCAACTATTATAAATATATAAGAAAACACGGGCATTATCTATTCGGCATCAAGCATGGCAAGGATGGAAGAACTGCGGCGATAATATACGGCATACCTGGCAAGAAAACATCATGTGATCAACCGTTTGAGGGCAGCACGGGTTTTACAAAATGGGTGTCATGGGGTGGAGACCGGGGGTATTGGATGATGATGTACGATCCCATGACAGGTATGATAATATCACAAAGATAGGGTTTGGGGACACTCCTCCTGTTTAGAAACGTTTTAAATGGGATTGGGGTGTCCTTGCCAAGTTTATAAGAGGTGGTCGTTTTGATACTGGTTGATTTAAAAAGTATGAGAAAGCTTGTAATCATTATTTTGTGCATCATTTTTTTTGCCGGACTGTTTACTATGGGATATACGAGATTGCATACGGAAACGAGTGCCACTTTGGATGAAGTCAAGTATAAGGATTATACAGGGCTTGACGGCAAAATTTCATATAAACTGCCCTTGGAATGGGAAACTTCGGAAAAGGATTTTGATGGAGAGGAGATATTGTATCACAATGACTTTACGTCCAGGGATAAGGCATTGCGTGGTTATGTACAGATATGGAATTTAAACATGCCTCTTATAGAGTTTATAAAAAGGGGCAGGGAGAGCGGAATAGGCATCACGACATATAAATATTATATAATCGAAGATGTTAAAATTAACGGCAGTGATGGTTACATACTAAGTTACAGTAAAGCTAAAGATAACAATAAATATACAAAGGCTTTCGAGGTATTCGTGCTTGATAAGGCAAACATTTTTTACAGGTTTGCATTTTACATGGATGAGAGCAAATGGAAAGATGGTTACAGGATGTATTTTTTAAATATTGCGGCATCGGCGAAAATAAAAAATTGATTCGTATAAAAAAGCCTTCAAGGCTTTTTTATTTTGCTATGTTACAAACGGAATGCTCAAAATCAACATCTTTGTTTAACAGAGTCCTTTATTTTTTAATTATAAAGCCTCCTGCGAAGATTGATGGGCAGATGATATAAAAAACTATTTAGGAGTTAATTATGTTAAATTTTATATAAAGTATAATATATAATATAATTATGTGGAGGTGATAGCTTTGGGCGTATCCATATTGAAAGACGGATCCCGGTGCATTATCAGAAGAGCTTCGCAAAGAGATGCCGCAGAGATAGTAAGGTATTCAAATGCTGTGGGCGGAGAATCTGATTTTTTAAGCTACGGGCTCAATCAGTTTGGGCATAATGTAGATGAGGAGAAGCAGATAATAAGGGAATATGACCAGGCTATGAACCGCATATTTATTGTTGCCGAGATAGATGGGAGCATTTGCGGGATGCTGACATTTTGGGGCAATAGCAGAAAGAGATTGGAGCACTGGGGCGAGATGGGAATCAGTGTATCGAAAAGATGCTGGAACAATGGAGTCGGGACCGTGCTTTTAAAATATTTTATAGATTGGGCAAAGGATGGCGGAATAATAAAGAAGGTCAATCTCATGGTAAGAGAGGACAATCATGCTGCTGTGGCGTTATATAAAAAAGCAGGCTTTGAGATTGAAGGAAGGATAAAGCGCGCTATGAAAGTTGATGGAATATATTATGATTTTTTATATATGGGCAAATTGATTGACTATTAAAGATATGCTATGTTAAAGTATGATGTTGATTTTCTGGAATGCTTTTGCTATATCAAGATAAATAAGTAAATATTTTGGGACAGGTGATACTATGAAAAAAATTGGAGCAGTTTTACTGTTTATATCGGTTATGTTTGTAGTTTGCTCGTGTGATTATATGGAGTTAAGCTTTAACAGGGGTAAAAATCCATTCGCTGATCAGCTTATCAATGCTTCCAGGATTATTTTTACAAATTGCAAGGATAATGCTCTTAAATTTACGGTATCAGACCCAAAAGTAATAAAACAGATTGTGGATATAACAAGCAAAAGCAGGGAAGTGGAAGGTTTGGCACCTGATGTGAAACCTGATTATAAGATAGAATTTTATCTTCCAAACGGCAGAGTGATATCATTTGACTATTGGATGGGAGCAGCGGAAAACAATAAGGAGATTAATCTTAAGGAAGAAAAAGGCAAATATTATATGGTTCAAGGAAGCCTTGATACATATATAATCAACAGCATCAAGATGTATGAAAGGCCTGAAAAATTCGATAAGCTTTATTCGGCATGTCTTTCCGAAAGCATATCTTTGCTGAAAAAAGATGAGGACGGCTCCACCACTGTTGGGGTTGACATAAATTCAGACAGGAAAATGCGCAAATATACCATGTCTTATGAATTGAGGAAAATTTTGAATGGCATAAAAGCGGAAGGTTTTGATGTCGTGCCGTATTCTGAAGGAGGAGAGTATTCATACATCGTGTCCTTTATTACGAACATGTATAACCCTACGAAAGCAAAGATCACAGTTGAAGCTGTCAGGGTATCCGATAAGACCAAAAAAACATTTGTATTTGAACCCAAGCTGACAGGAAGCACATGGACCACAAACAGGGTTATTGAAAGTGAAAAGGAATAAAAATCAAATATAAAAATAATATAATATATGAACATGTAACTCTCTAGTATTTAGATTTTGTATAAGGGGTGGGCTTTTTGAGGAGGGTTAAGTTCTTATATTATATATCGATAGCAGCGCTTATTGCGGTAGGAGTGCTTTTTGTGAAGGCAAACAGATATAAAAGCACGATAAGCATGGTCAGCACGATAAAAGATAAGATAATCGTCATGTACAGCTCCAATTTTAAGAGGATGTATGAGGATTCAAAACAAAGGGAGACAGGCGATATGGCGATGCTGTGCATTGAAGGAGTGAGCCTGCTTAAAGACGGAGGGCTTAATTCTGTATATCTGAGGCTTGGAGAAGGAACTGAAGATCCATATACTTTATCAGGGTTGTATCTTGAAAAGAACCTCGATAAAAAATATAAATATGTACTCATAGATATAAGCAGGGCTCAAACCAAATACGGCAGGAAATACGATATTGCAAATAAAGTCTGCTGCCCGATATCAATGATAATTTCAAAAAAATCAACCAGCTATGATGATACGCTTCTCTTTGCGGGCAGGATAAAATCGATCATAGATAAAAAGTATGGGACATTGCCGGTTCATATTATTACCGTTGATGATGGTGATTACAACCAGAGCATGGGTTCCATGGGAATGACTGTTGAAATTGGAGATGCGGCAAATACATATGATGAGGCAAGAGAGTGCCTTAGGATATTCTGCAGTGCCGTGCTGGAACTCGCCGGTATGGAAAGGTAAACTACACAGAAAATAAAGAATAATACAACTTTTCTATAACCCATTGACAGTGTTTTAAATAGGCATTAGAATTATACCTAATTTAACATATTTGCGATGAAGAGAAGAGTATGTATGGGCCGGTGCATAAGCGAGCCGGTGATGGTGCAAGACCGGAGCAGCGCCCATATTGAAGAACATCCCTGAGTTTCTAACCCAAATCTGTTTAAAAGCATGAAAGTAGGCTTAGGCGGAGCCAAACCGTTATATATTGGGCAGTATCGAAATTTTTCTGTACTGGCAGAGAGGGCATTGCAGTGCAATGCCAATCAGGGTGGTACCGCGGATAAATACCTTTCGTCCCTATTCAGGGATGAAAGGTATTTTTTTAATTATAGGCCATGTTAAAGTATAATATTGATTTTGAGCGATCCAAGTGCGAACAGGTGAACAAGGATGTTCAAAATCAACATCTTTGCCAAACAAAATTTATTTTATAAGGAGGAAATCATATGGTAGTGCATGACAAGGAACTTATCATTCCGGTTGGATATAAAACCGAACTGGATATCAGAAAAACCCAAGTTGCAATAAAAAAGCTGAAGGATTTTTTCGAGAGAAGATTATCTGAAGAGCTTAACCTGACCAGGGTATCAGCACCTCTTTTTGTGAGGAAGGATACAGGATTGAATGATAATTTGAATGGAGTTGAAAGGCCTGTTTCTTTCGATATAAAAGCTGAAGAGGGCGTGGAACTCGAAATAGTGCAATCACTCGCCAAATGGAAGAGGATGGCTTTATACAGATACGGGTTTAAAAGAGGGGAAGGTCTTTATGCAGATATGAATGCTATACGAAGAGATGAGGATTTGGATAATCTGCATTCGATATATGTTGACCAATGGGACTGGGAAAAGGTTATAGACAAACAGGATAGAAACGAGGCAACCTTAAAGGAGACTGTAAGGTCGATATATAAGGTGTTCAGGGAAACTGAAAGATATATATCTTCGGAATATCCTTATATAGGCAGGACGCTTCCTGATGAAATATTTTTTATTACATCTCAGGAGCTTGAGGATATGTATCCTAAGATAAGCCCAAAGGAGCGGGAAGATGCCATATGCAAGGACAAAGGTGCTGTCTTTGTGATGCAGATAGGAGGAGCATTAAAATCGGGAGAAAAACACGACGGCCGTGCTCCGGACTATGACGATTGGAGCTTAAATGGAGATATACTTTTCTGGTATCCTGTATTGGAAAAAGCATTTGAGCTGTCTTCAATGGGAATAAGGGTGGATGAGGAAACCCTCCTAAAGCAGCTGAAAATCGCAGGTTGTGAGGAAAGAAAAAATTTTGAATTTCATAAGATGCTGCTTGAAGGTAAATTGCCGTATACGATGGGAGGAGGAATAGGCCAGTCCAGAATTTGCATGTTCTTTTTAAGAAAGGCCCATATAGGGGAAGTGCAGTCTGGCATATGGAGCGATGATGTTATAGAAAGATGTGAAAAGGCGAATATAGAGCTTCTGTGATAATATGGAAATTATGCTTTGATAATACGGACAAATCATTGTAAAATAGTATCAATGATTGTATTGCAGGAGGGATTTCTATGGAGATGTGGCTAAAGGAAGTGCAGATAGACGGAGCGGCAATGACTTACAAGGTAAACAAGACCATTGTAACAAAAAAGACCAGGTACCAGGACTTAGCCATAGTAGATACGGACATATTCGGAAAAATGCTGGTACTCGATGGGATAGTTCAGTTAACCGAGAGGGATGAGTTTGTATATCATGAAATGATTGCTCATATCCCGCTGTTCACCCATCCAAATCCCAGAAAAGTGCTTGTTGTAGGCGGAGGGGATGGGGGGACCGTAAGAGAGGTACTAAAGCATCCTTCAGTTGAAAATGTGGTGCTCTGTGAGATTGACGGCGATGTCATAGATGAGTGCAAAAAATATCTGCCACAGGTAAGTTGCGGTCTAAATGATAAAAGATGTACGATAATAGTTGGTGACGGCATATCATATGTAAAGGAACATAAAAATGAATATGATGTTGTGATAGTGGATTCTACAGATCCATTCAGTATTGCCGAAGGCCTTTTCAAAGGGAATTTTTATAGGGATATATATGAATCCCTGACAGATGACGGAATGCTTGTGGCGCAGACGGAATCCCCTTTCTATCTTCCTGATACCGTAAGGAAGGTTTTTAATGATGTAAAGTCCATATTTCCTATAACAAAGCTTTTTATGGCAGCAATACCGACTTATCCGGGAGGATACTGGAGCTTTACAATAGGATCAAAAAAATATGATCCTTCCAATGTAGACATAGATTCAATACCTGAGATAGGAACTAAATATTATACAAGGGAACTGCATAAGGCGTGCTTTGTGCTTCCGAAATTTATAAGGGATATAATAGGTGAACAATAAAATATTGTCTATTTAAGATAGACTGATATCAATATGGCCGGTACGGGTCATATACTGTATTAGGAA
Organism: uncultured Clostridiaceae bacterium; assembly: GCA_937900065.1. Classification (GTDB taxonomy): domain Bacteria; phylum Bacillota; class Clostridia; order Clostridiales; family Oxobacteraceae; genus CALCDS01. Next base: position 8,601 of record CALCDS010000384.1, read on the forward strand.
GAGGAGGTGCAGTATATGACCGATCGTAAGGCTGCAGTAAGACGAGACACAGAAACTGATGAAAGACTGTCCGTGACATCACGTCATGTACATGATTACAGCGGGATAACCATGGATTCAGGAGCCGGCGTATCGATTCACAACCACCAGTTTTCAGGGTCCACAGACATTCCAATAATGGTTGGGGATGGGAAACACGTTCACCGTTATAATAATAATACGACTGTTGACAGAAACCATATCCATGTAATGGAAGGCACAACCGGAGTCAATATAGATATATCCGGAGGAGGCCATATACATGTTGCAAAAGGAAGTACCTCGGCCAAAATGGATCATACCCATGATTATGAGCTTTCCACATCGATAGTTATAAAACCTAAACGCAAAAAATATTAGGGGCACATGATATGTGCTCCAATTTCTACTGATGTGTTAAAACGAGGTCAAGAAAGCTTCCAGCCTGAAAATGATGCGGCAGATGCCGCTTCGTTATATTATGGAATTTATCATCTTTTTTACAATTTTTCTTGCGTCCTTGTATGGAATATTGCATTTGAGCAAAAAATCAAGTACCAAAGGATTGTAACATCCTATATATTCCAAAGTTTCGCCAAGCCCCGAATTATATTTGGAGCCTATTTTTTTTGCTTTGCGATATCCTTTACCAGTTTGTGCATTATCGTGGGCCGATTTTTCATCCGGTTTGTATATTATCCCGGGATATCTATAAATGCAGAGGGGGCAGGGCATAAAGTATACAAAATGGAATCCAGATGGCATGCTTTTGTATTGAAAAGGATGATGGCTATTGTACAATATAAGGCACCTCATCCGAGTTCATGCTTTTTTCAGCCTGGGGTTCGGTCTCAACCACTGCAGTCTTTGGTGGTGTTGGTGTCTTAAAATCATCTATAGCAGGGCGGTGGTGCTTATGCCTTTTCTTTTTAGGTATGACGGCAGGGCTGTCAAGTCCATTTTCATGCTCATATAGTTCATATCTCCCGTGAAACCCATTTCCAAACCCTAGAAGTATTATGGCAAAGGCTGCAATTATAAGCAATTCCCTTAATTTGCCGTCATCTTTTTTGGCTTCTATGTTAAAATACTTGCTGAGATTCATATAAACCACTCCATATTCAAAATATGTATGTATCCATCTATTACTATATTATGGAGCGGATATTACAGCGTTACAGAATGTAATACAAACGAACATCTTTATTTAACATTTTAGCCACACATTTGACATAATAGCTATATAAAATATTATATTGAATTACTGATTTGCTGTAATAATTAGTCTTAACAAGGTTAAATTAGTGTACAGAGGTGATGATTTTGATTGAGGTTATTGATGTAACCAAACGTTATGGACGGCATGTCATACTGGATAAGATAAACTTTACGGTAGATAAAGGTGAGGTGCTGGGCTTTTTGGGACCCAATGGCGCAGGTAAAAGCACTACCATGAATATCATAACAGGTTATATATCTGCAACCGAAGGTCAGGTAAAAGTGGATGGTATAGATATGTTGGAACATCCGGAAAAGGTCAAAAAAAAGATAGGCTATCTTCCGGAAATTCCGCCTCTATATCCGGAAATGACGGTTGAGGAATATTTGAGATTCGTATGTGATATCAAGAAAGTTTCAGGGCCGAAAAGGGAAGAGAGTCTAAAGCAAGTAATGGATACGGTAAGGATATCCGATGTAAAAGAAAGGCTGATTAGGAACCTTTCAAAAGGATACAGGCAGAGGATTGGAATAGCACAGGCCATAATAGGCGATCCTGAAGTATTGATACTGGATGAGCCCACTGTAGGCCTTGATCCGAATCAGATAATAGAGATAAGGAACCTCATAAAAGAGCTTGGAAAAAGGCACACGATAATACTAAGCTCTCATATACTTCCTGAAGTCAGTGCCATATGCGGCCGTGTGCTCATAATCAATAAAGGCCAGATCGTTGCGGAAGGCAGTCCTGAGGAACTTTCACAGCAATTCAACTACAGCAGCAAGATATTGCTTAGGATAAAGGGAGATGGCGAGGAAGCCGTAAAGACGATCCAAGGAATTGAAAATGTCGTATCTGTGGCAAATCAAGGAGTTAAGGAAGACAATACTGTGGACATACTTGTGGAATCCAAAAAGGGAGTGGATATAAGAGAGCAGCTTTTTAATGCTATGAGCTTTGCAAACCTTCCCATTTATATGATGAAACCCATGAACCTTACCCTTGAAGATATATTTGCACAGGTTACAACTCATGAGGAGGTGGAAAAATGATTGCGGTATTCAATAAGGAAATAAGGTCATATTTCACATCTGCCATAGGTTTTATATTTATGGCCGTGTTTTTATTGATATCAGGAATATTTTTCGCTTTTATAAACTTGCTTCAGGCAAGCTCATATTTTAGTCCGGTACTTGAAAATTGCATATTCGTATTCCTGTTGCTCGTGCCGGTGCTCACAATGAGGACAATAGCTGGAGAGACCCATCAGAAGACTGATCAGCTGCTTTTGACATCGCCCCTTAAAGTTTCGGACATAGTGCTTGGCAAATACTTTGCAGCTGTTGCGCTTTTTTTGCTAACGCTTCTTATAACCTGTATTTATCCTTTGATAATGAGCATGTATGGAAACATAAGTGCCTTGGAGATAATAGGCGATTATTTGGGATTTATACTTATGGGGAGTTCATTCATATCGATAGGCTTATTTGTTTCATCGATTTCCGGGAATCAGGTAACTTCGGCAGTTGGAACATTTGGAGCGCTGCTTTTTATCTGGCTGATCGACTGGGTGCAGCAAGGCCTGCCGACAAGCCTGACCTCAGGCGTGATATTTGCAGGCATATTGGTAATATTGTTGTGCATCATAATATACTATGCCACAAAAAACATATATGCCGGTACGATTGTTGGCATTGCGGGAGCTGCCGTGATGGCAATCGTTTATTTTACAAAGAAGACTCTTTATGAAGGATTTACTGCTAAATTTTTAGGATGGTTTTCACTTCTAAAGAGATATGAATCATTTTCAATGGGAATACTCGATGTAAGTTCAATAATATATTACATTACATTTTCAGCAGCATTTTTATTTTTAACTGTACGAATGATAGAAAAAAGAAGATGGAGCTAAGGAGGTGCAGTTAGATGAAAAAAATCGATATTAAGAAATCATTCCAGAATAAAAAGTTTAAATATGGAGGCTATGCAACCCTGACGACTGCTGCTGTCCTTGCAATACTTCTTGTAATAAATCTATTGGCCGGACAGTTGAATTTAAAGTTTGATCTTACGCAGAACCGTATGTTTTCGCTCTCCAATCAGACTTATAATGTTTTGAACGGATTGAAAGATAATGTGAATATATATGTTTTTGCAGAGTCGGGGAAAGAGGATCCGACGATAAAAACCATAATAGACAAATACAAGGCAGGATCAAAAAAAATAGTGCTTGAGTATGAGGATCCGGTAAAGTATCCTCAATTTGCTAATCAGTTCAGTCAAAATGGCACCGAAGTCAGGGAGGGAAGCATAGTTATAAAATCCGGAAGCAAATTCAAGCTTATAGACCCTTCCGATCTTGTAAATTACACATATGATCAGACAGGCCAGCCCTCTGCTGATTCGCTCGCAATAGAGCAGAAGGTGACAAGTGCCATAATAAATGTCACCTCAAGCGAGAGTCCTGTATTGTTTACATTGAAAGGGCACGAGGAGGCTGATCTTCCATCACAGGTCACAAGCCAGCTGGAAAATGAAAATTATACAGTTAAGGATGTCAACCTTCTTTTAAAGGATGCAAAATTGACCGATGGAGCAGCTCTTCTAGTAAATTCTCCCAAACGTGATATTTCGGCTGATGAGGCAGCCAAGATAAAGGATTTTCTTTCAAAAGGCGGCCGCGCAATATTTTTGATGGGAATAACCAGCAATGAGCTTCCAAATTTTCAGTCCTTATTAAACAGTTATGGAGTAGGCATAAAAAAGACGATAGTCGTTGAAGGAGATTCAAGATACAGTACAAATTATCCAATATACCTTGTGCCTGAAATGGGGGCTCAGGAGATAGTAAATCCTCTTAAATCGGATAATATGCCTGTGCTCATACCGGGCGCCCAAGCCATTGAGATGCAAAAACTAAAGAAAAGTTCAATCAGCATAGAACCATTGCTTACAACATCCGAAAATTCATGGGGCAAAGCGAACATAAATTCTCAAACCGTGGAAAAGGAGAATGGGGACTATGCGGGACCGTTTGACATTGCAGTTGCAGTGACCGACAAATCCCAGAACAGTTCTGTAAAGGATACTAAACTCGTGGTGGTTTCAAATGGGCTTTTCATAAATTCTCAGTTTGCAGATGCAGGCGGGAATTTGGACTTTCTGATGAACAGCGTAAATTGGCTGCAGGATAAGACGGATAGGATATCGATTAGGCCAAAGAGTTTGGATACCGGTACTCTCACTATAAATAGTTTTCAGAGACTGCTTTTCTCAGGCATTGTTGTGATTATCATACCCGGCTTGATTGCGGTATGGGGAATTACGGTATGGTTGAGGAGGAAGCGTGCATGAGCAAAGGTAAGAACCTCATAGTGCTTGCAGCCGTATTCGTGCTGCTTTTGGGAGCTTTTATCTATGTAAAGAATAAGCCGTCAGCGGGAAGCAATACTGAAAGCGAAGCAAAAAAAATAAAACTTGAAGTATATGATCAAAACAAAATTAAAAAAATGATGATTGCCTCTGAAAAGAACACGCTTGAGCTCGAAAAGGATGGAGATACCTGGAAGCTTAAACCGGATACAAACATAAAGCTTGACCAGACTAGTGTAGGAAGCATTGCCACAAGTTTTGCAAATCTTTATGCCGACAGGATCGTAGATGATAACCCCGGCGACATTGAGCAGTACGGTTTAGGTTCAGGCAAATACACGGCCACGGCGACCTTGGATGATGGGACCCAAAAAACGATTTATATTGGAAATGCAGTGCCTGGCGGAAGTGGGTATTATATGATGGTGAAAGGCGATGCTAAACTTTACCTTATCGCTTCATCCGAAGGTGAGCATTTCCGGTATACTGTTTCAGATATAAGGGATAAAACTATATTTGCAGCTTCTGGGGATTCATTAAATTATATAAAGATAAATTTAAGCGATGGAACTTCAATGGAAATAAAGAAGCTCCAGGATAGTTCAGCTAAGGCGAGTGACTATTCTGACAGCAGCTGGATTTTGTCAAGACCTTACAGCCGTTCATATAGCATGGACCAAACAGCAATAGAGGGCATGATAAGCAGCGTGACGGATTTGAAAGCCAGCGGATTTGTCGATGCTAAAGATTATTCCGAGTATGGGCTTGATAAACCATCCCTGGATGTCACGGTAAATGCCGGGGAAAATGCGCTGCACCTGCTCTTTGGTAAAAAGGCTGATGATTCAAATATATATCTAAAGGTTGATGGGAATGAACAGATTTATAAAGTAGCTAGTTCTGTATATGATTCATTCAATAAAAAGCCGTTTGATATTGTGAATAAATCACCTTACATTATAAATATTGATGATGTTGACAGCATTACGATAGAGGAAAATAACAATAAGTATGTGCTGTCGCTCAGCAGGGTAAAAAAACCTGCTCAAAAAGAAGGAGAAGAAGAGCAAGTTACAACCACATATAGTGTAAATGGAAAAACCGTGAAAGAGGAAGATTTTAAAAACTTTTACCAATCATTGATAGGCATTACGATAGAGGCTGAAAATGATAAGAAGATAGCATATACGCCTGATGTTAAAATCATGTTCAAACTTAATAAAGGTGATAAAAAACAAGTGGAAATAGATTATTGCCCGTATAATTCCGACTTTTACAGCGTATTCGAGGATGGGAAATCGGATTTCCTGATTTCAAAAGCACAGGTACAAAAAATGCTTAAAGAGCTTAATGATTTGACATCCAAATAAAGAAATAAAGCACTGCATAACATATTTAAAATATATTTTGCAGTGCTTTTATTTTTATCATGAAGCAAAGCGAAAACATAGACAAACTACACTAATATTTTGCCGAAGGCATTTGAATTGGTAGTTTGTCTTATTTTTTTATGCGTTATAGAAGGATAGTTTGATGATATGTAGAATTATATACATTAATTGGGGATATTTTCTTCCTGCCCGTGTTGGTTTCTTAATAAAAAATAACCTTTGGAGGGTGATTGATTTTGGAAAACGGTGAGGCAAAATATAGATTGAGAAATCATATGGAAGATGTGGTGTCTCAAAAGCTGGATAAATTGCTTCCGAACGTTGATATGTGCAAATGCGAGAAGTGCAGGATGGATGTGCTTGCATATGCGTTAAATTTGCTGCCTCCAAAGTATGTTGTCACCGAGGCAGGAGATTTGTACTCGAGAGTATCGGAATTTAACGCACAATCTGAAATCGATGTTGAGGTAGCCTTGACTGAAGCCATAAAAGTTGTTTCAAATAATCCCAAGCATGCGATGAAATGATGATAAAAATATTTAATATTAAGGAGGTACATCATGGCTGATACTAGATTAAAGGAAACAGAGTATAAAGAATTTGGAAAGTGTGTCGAGATTTCCAATGGTACTGTGAGCTTGCTGGTAACAGTCGAATCTGGCCCAAGGATAATAAGGTATGGTTTTGTTGGAAAGGATAACATGTTCTGTGAGAAAAGCAAAGATTCAAAGCCGTCTCTTGGCGGGGATTTCAAGATAAGGGGAGGACACAGACTGTGGCACAGCCCTGAACAGATGCCAAGAACATATATACCTGACAATAATCCGGTGCAGTGGCATACTATAGAAAATGGGATAAGTGTAACTCAGGAAACGGAAAAGTGGACCCAGATAAAAAAGGAGATGGAAATCAGTTTAAATCCGTCTGAAGATAGGGTTAAAATTGTTCACAAGCTTACAAACAAAAATGCATGGCCGGTTGAATATGCTGTATGGGCGCTTTCCATGATGGCTCCCGGAGGTCTGCAGGTGATTCCTCAACCTAGAAGGGATACAGGCCTTCTTCCAAACAGGATGATTTCACTGTGGCCGTATTCAAAGATGAATGATGAAAGAGTATGCTGGGGTGAGAAATATATACTGTTTAAGCAGATACCTGGCATGGCACCGCCGTTTAAGCTAGGGCTGCCGAATGAAGACGGCTGGGTTGCATATTTCAATTACGGCAGTTTATTTATAAAAAGATTTTCATTCATCGAATCGGCAAAATATCCGGATTACGGTTCATCATATGAAACATATACCGATGATTGCATGATGGAAATGGAATCCTTATCTCCTCTTAACAAGGTTATGCCTGATGCCACGATAAGCCATGTTGAAGAATGGGACCTGATAGATGGAGTGGATAAGCCTCGTGATGAATCGGAAATAGAAGCCATTGTTAAAAAATACATAAAAGTCAAATAACTTAACTGTTTCTGCAAGCTGATGATCCTAAATTCAGACAGTGGAAATTTAAGATGATTGAATATCGTAATTATGTAGGACTATATTTTCAGGTTGTGGAGAAAATACTTTATAGATATTATATTTTGAGGGGTGATGTCTATGAAAACTAGAGTTGATAAGGAAACATGTATAGGCTGCGGACTTTGTTCATCTACAGCTCCTGATGTATATGAAATGGGCGATGATGGAAAGGCTCAGGAGATTTCAGAAGCAGTTGCAGAAGGAGCTGAAAGTTCAGCCCAAGAGGCTGCGGACAGTTGTCCTGTCAGCGCGATAACCATTGATGAACCTTAAAAACCCGTTTATACGGGTTTTTAATATTGGCCTGATATCAATAAATGACATTCTCGAAAGCATATATAATTAAATCCTATAAATGAGAGAATGTTCTTTTTTATTATTAGATTATATATTTTCTGGGAACTGACGATATAATAGATGATGAAGTATTTTTTAGCATGTATGTAAATTGATGTTACTAAGGAGGAGTATATTATATGGTAAAGCGTCTGAAAAAAAACGGCACAAAATCTGATAACAAAAATCGATTCATGTTTTCTAATATCAAGGTAAAACTGATGGGTTCATTTCTTCTTGCGGTATTGTTTTTGGTATTCATCGGCGGGTCGGCAATTTATGAGATGAATAAGATCAATGGCATGTCAAGGCGTATGGTGGATTACAATGTTCCCAATATCAAAACACTTGATGATATAAATTCGAATTTAGTTAATTACAGGATACAGGAGATCAAATGCACTACGATTGTAAATAAAGATGAATTCTCAAGTTTGGAACCCCAGATGGCCGGTATAAGTACAAACATAAATAATCTTGTATCAAATTATGAAAAACAGTATGCATCCTCTTTAGAGGATAAGAAATCGTTCAGTCAGTTTAAAGACGCTGTAGATGAGTACCTTAAAAACAGCAAAGAGCTTATCCAGGCAAATAAGAGCGGCAATGATCAAAATCTGCCCGTTTTAGTAAATAATTCTCAAGACATGTATAGAACTGCGATGAGTTCTTTAAATAGCATACTTGAATCTCAATATGCAGGCATAAATAAAACCGCACAAAATTCAGATATGTTGTTTAAAAAATCCTTAACTACTTTTATTGTTGAAATACTGATTGCCTTGATTATATCAATAGTACTTTCTTTGAAAGTTTCTATGTACATAGCAAGCTCTATAATCAAATTCAGCAAATCGATAAAAGATGTATCGGAAGGAAATCTCTCTATAGACAAAATTAAGATTAAGAGCAGAGATGAGATATCCGTCCTTGCAGAATCATTTAACAACATGGTAACTAATCTTAAGGATATGATTAAAAACGTAGGCTTAAATGCGGGACAAGTGGCAGCATCTGCTGAGGAACTTTCAGCGAGTGTAGAGCAGACGTCAAAGGCTACGGAAGAGATAAGCACCACAGTTGAAGAGGTTGCCAAGGGGGCTGAAGATCAAAGCAAGGAAGTACAAAATATACTTAGTACATTTGATGATATGAACGACAGTCTTGTAAAGGTGAACTCAAGCATTGACAATTCGTCTGAAACAGCTGTGAAGACATCACAGAATGCAAAAGCAGGTGAAAAGATAATAGAGAGTGCCATTGAGCAAATGGTGAACATATCTGAACAGATCAACATACTTCTTGAAATTATGGGAAAGCTCAAGACGAGATCCGATAGCATTGAAGGTATCATATCCACTATTTCAGCGATTGCAAATCAGACAAACATTCTTGCACTGAATGCTGCAATTGAAGCTGCAAGGGCTGGAGAATCCGGGAAGGGATTTGCAGTCGTTGCAGATGAAGTCAAAAAATTGGCTGCCCAGTCAGGGGATGCTGCAAAGGAAATCGAGGGTATAATAAATGTGATAAGAGAAGATGTAAACAATGCCGAGGGTGCTACCCAGACCAGCGCAAAGGCCATGGATGAGGGCCTTATAACAATAAACAATGCAGGTGAAACATTTAAGGGTATAGTATCGGATATAGGAACGGTAGCTTCACAGACTCAGGAAATTGTTGCCGCATCACGCCAGATAGGCGATGACAGCACAAAAGTAAAGGAATCCATTGAAAAGACATCAAATATTTCCAGTGAAGCATCAGCCAGCATGGAAAGCGCTGCAGCGTCAACGGAACAGCAGACGGCATCCATGCAGCAGTTGTCATCTCTTTCCCAGTCTCTAAACAATATGGCAACTGAACTGAACAATATAATAAGCAAATTTAAGCTTTAGCTGATATAAAAAGCAGAGCCGATATTTTCGACTCTGCTTTTTTGATTTCCTACCTTCCTATGAACATCTGAGTATATATTTTCGAGCCGTCATTTGATGCAGCCACACCGATTCCGATCTGGTTAAATTCAGGATTTAGTATATTCTTTTTGTGAGCCGGAGAATTCATGAGTGAAGTTTCTGCTGCCGTCACATTTGAATTCTTGGCCAGATTTTCTCCAGCATACAAGTAGGATATTCCATACTTTTTCATCATATCAAATGGACTGCCGTAAGTTGGAGACATGTGGCTGAAATAATTGTTTTTAGCTAAATCCTGGGATTTTAATCTTGCAACCTTTGTCAGCTGTGAATTCGATGAAAGCGGTTTTAAACCATTTGCCGTTCTCGCTGAATTGACCAGCCCAAGCATTGTCGACTCTTCAGCACTCATACTGTCGCCGGCGGATCCAGACACATCGGGCACTGTTTGCGGATTGCTCTGTGGTGTCGGTTCCGTATTTGCAATAGGAATAAGCCCGACTCTGTTGTTTGAAGGCATTACGACATAGTAATTGCTTATTTTTCCCAATACCCTTACCGTAGTGCCGTTTGTGAGTTTGTAAAGGCTTGGAGATGCACCGTCGGTGCCGCCTTTTGCCGTCACATCGCTTGTTAAAGTTGTATAATCCACATCTGCTTTTTCATAGGATGCTGAAATCATTGACTTGGGATTGCCTAAGCCGTTAGGCGGCGATGCATTCCACGTTGTACATGCTGACATGCTCAATGATACTGCAAAACCTAAGAGCAGTGCATAATATTTCTTATTCAAGCTATCACCTCTTTTTAAATTTTATCTTATAAATATTGTGCTTATTTCTGCAATAATTATTACCATAAGGCTGCATTAAAATATAATGTTGATTTTTTGAGCATCCTTGTTCGCCAGTTCACACTTTTTAAGTTCTAGGGCTTATTGCTCTCGTTCATCAAGAACTTTTGCAACTCACTTCGCAAAGTCAGCAAAAGTTCTAGGATTCACTTCGGCAATTTCGCCAAGAACTTAACAAAAGTGTTCACACCGCTCACTTGGATGCTCAAAAAATCAACACCTTTATTAGATGAGCCCTACCGTAAAAGCTTATAACCGTTTTTAGAGTTCATCGAGCATATCATCCATTCCCAACTCTAAAAATTTCGAAGGTTTAGGGATAGCTTTATTTTCATCATAGCAGCAAGCTTCATAGAAACTTGTAAGAGCCCTATCAGTGCACAATGATGTTTTATATTCGGGTCTGAAATATGATAGGGTCTTCAAAAAAGTACAGGGTATGTAATCATTCTTTCTGTTGAACCCTTTTTTATAATTTAAAGCTCTCTGCAGAGATAAAACTCTCTCGGATTTTTCAAAGAGTTCAGATTTATCGATATTGATTCCTGTTCCTGAAGAATAAAGTTCTGTAATATCATCAGGTGTAACGTTATTTTTTATCATGCTGGCCGACGATATTCCGAGCATATTCAAAAGCATATGGTATTCCCTCATGGCTTTGAGCAACTTGCCGGTCCGATTTTCTGAAGTCTCAGGGCCGAATTCTGAAGTCAAGCAGTTAAAGATTTCAGAAGATATGGTATTTGAACCTATATGATAATTTCCTCCTTCAGGAGTATCAAGCACCATATCCAATATATTATTTCCAATCTGTCCGAAATTGCAGTCCAATCCCAGCTTTAAAGCCGCATAATATAATCCGTCTGCAAATGTTTCTCCAGAGCCTTCTCTAAGTCCGATCTTTTTTATAATATCAAGCATTGCATCGGCGTTTTCATATCTAAACTCAATTCCGCCTGTATCTTTAGTGCTTATAATGCCTTTGTTATACCATTTAACTGCTTCTGATATAGTTGCAAATGTTAAGATTGGATCAATGCCGTATATTTCGGTATAATGTGCGGCTATGCTTATATCTTTGGATAAATCTATATCATATTTATTTTTAAGAGCCGATATCACTCCATGTTTAATATCAAAGGGCACAAAATCATTTTTAAAAGAAATTTTCGGACTTGAAGTTTTGCCTTTATATCCTTTAAGCGCAATTGCTTTTAATTTTTTGCATCCCATGACCGAACCTGAACCGGCTCTTGCAAAAGAACCTTCATCAGTCAATATGCATGCCAGTCTTGACAGCCTTTCTCCTGCCTGGCCTATACAAGCTATTTTAAAATCGTCCCCGGTTTCAGATTTTATTGTATCCATGGTCTCTATTGTATTTTTTCCCCAGATGCGGCTTGCATCCCTTAGTTCAACGATATCATTATCTATGTAAAGATATGTTGGAGTTTCTGATGCACCCTCTATAACCAGCGAATCGTATCCTGCATGCTTAAGGCTGGTCCCAAGTTGGCCGTCTATATCAGATGCTCCGGTCCAATTAGACAGAGGAGAGAGAAACACAACAGATGTGCTGCTTGAATTTGCAAGGACACCTGTCAGAGGCCCTGTATTAAAGCTCAATATATTTCTAGGACTAAAAGCGTGAGTGGTATATGGAACCTCATACCATAAAAGTGCTGAACCATATCCCTCGCCCCCAATAAATTTCTCGATATATGATCTATTTAAACTTTTTTTTATTATGGTTCCTGTTGAAAGATTGACCCATAGTACACAATTCCTATATCCTTTCATTTATTATCCTCCATCTTATTGTTTGCTTATTTATAACGAGGCGGTAGATGTCCTCAATCTCTTTAGGTGGCGGGTACCGCTTCGTTATAAAAGATACCGCTTTACATTTTCAGTAACATAGAGCCTTATTTTAAGAATACTCTTGTTATATAATAGCTTATTATTCAGATTCTTATAATATTACGTAATATAAGACTGTAAAAGCGGGGTATATTGTTCGCAGTAGCATGAAACTGAAGGCACGAGTTTATTATAAGTTCTATTAATCCAGAGTATGTAATATAATTAAATATGGCTTGCATTATTTCATATGATCATACCTTTCATAAAATGTGTGATTAAATTCAGAAGGTTTGCCATTTGAGCGATTATTGGGGGTATATATATGGATTTGCAAAAAACTCAAGCTGTATTGGACGAGATATTTGGAGACAAGTACGTAAAACCATATACCAAAGGCTTCAAAATTATTGTTGAGTATGATAATATGCCGTACTGTATAGGGATGAGAGCTGAACAAAACAGGCTGATGGTTGAAAGGGATCCCATAGATCAAAAAGAAACTAACTATGAAAATGCATATAAGAAGGCATATAAAATGCTGATACATTATAAAAATAAATTTGATTATGAGATCGTGATATGCTGATGGAGATTGCCGGAAATTTTAAAACCAACCTCTCACTTGTGTTGTTCAAATCAGTATTATACTTTAGCAGATAACTCGGCAAAGTTCATACTAAGGCATTTCGACTTTTATAGTCATTTGGCTATAAAAAATTATTGAATAAACCATGATATAGTAGTACAATTATATAGAAATAAAACTATCTATTTGAGCGCTGAGTTCGTAAGAAACGGGGGAACCGGAAACAGGGGTGAGTCTCACTTATGTGAGTAGGGCTAACTTCAGGTCCAAATCCGTCAGCTAACCTCGTAAGCGTTATGGAGGAAATTGGTAGTTACAAACTACATATATATGCAGTCTGAAGCTGTAGATTTCCTACAGTTTTTTTGTTATCAGCATTAAATCTGAATTCTAAAGTTCAGATTTAATTGTAATGGTTTTTTAAATATGTACTCATATTTTAAAACTTTAGGCCAGCTCCCGGATAGATAGGATCGATGGATGTATGTCCATAAGGAGAGGTGGTATCATGTATAAAGAAGATTACGAGACTATACATTTCTATATATTTTTGCTTCTAGTGCTGACATCCACGGTTTTTGCAAGAATGCTGTTCTTAAAGTTTTAGGTCAAAAGTATAAGTTTAAGACGAAAACTAAGCTATGTTTATTTTTGTCTTGGCAATATATAAGCCGTCTGCATTGAGATAATCAATGCAGACGGTTTTTATATTGGGTCAGTTTGACGATATGTTATATAATTTATACA
>CALCDS010000385.1 GCA_937900065.1 uncultured Clostridiaceae bacterium
AAAAAAGTTAGTTTTGTTGATATATATTATCGCTGATGATAATATATATATGAGGTGGTACAATGGAAGAAAAGCCTAAAACGATAGTCGATTGGGATGAAGAACAGAAGAGGATAGAAGCTGAATATAAAAGAAAGCTTGCTGAACTCAAAAAGAGAAAACAAGATAATGCAATGGTAAATAAGATATTGACGCGGGGAATACTTCCAACGCTTGTGTTGAATATAATATCAGTGCAGCCTTGTAATGGAAATGAGCTGTCGTGTAAAATCTCAGATATAACGAGTGGCTTTTGGCAGCCAAGCACTGGAGGAATATATCCGATACTCAAGAGATTTGAAAAGCAGGGCCTTGTTTCAGGCAAATGGAATGATCCCGACAAAAGGGTCAAAAAAATATATACGATAACTCAAAAGGGTTCTGAAGAACTTGGAAATCAAAGGGAGAGTTTGATAAATAACCTTTATGAAACAGTTGGCGTTTTAGAGAGCATAATAAAAACCTTAAAGTAAATTGCAATATTAACCGTCATATAAAATATGGATACAGGGTATACCCTGTATCCATATTTTATAAATCAATTTTATGGCTAAAGATTATGTATTGTATTATATTAGCATTAGTGCTAATATAATGGTGTTATCAATAATGATAAGGGTGGTTTTATGGTGAATAAGATAATTTGTCTTGGAGACAGCATAACAAAAGGCAAGGTTTGGAATGAGAATGAAAGAAGGCCCCATATAACAGAAAATTCTTACCCGTCTCTTCTTAAGAACATGCTTAACATGGATGTGGAAAATATTGGTATATGCGATATAACAAGCGAGATGATGCTTCAACATGTAGAAAATAATGATATAAAATTTGAAAAGGGCAGTGCTGTAATAATAGAAATAGGGGGCAATGATTGTAATCCCAACTGGAGGGAGATAAAAAAAGATCCGGATGGGGAGCATTATGCTGCAATACCCCTTGAGAATTTTAAATGCAACCTTATGAAGATAATAGGGATTGTCAGGGACTATGGTGCAATGCCGATATTGTCCACGCTTCCGCCGCTTGATCCTGAAAGATATTTCAATCTGCTGAGGAGGATTTTTGGGGACGGTATCAAAAGATGGATAGACAAAAATGGCGGCATATTCAAATGGCAGGAAAGGTACAGTGATGTCGTAAGCGCTATAGCAGGTTTACAAAATATTCGCCTTATAGATGTAAGAAATGCATTTTTAAATACGGAAAACTATAAAAAATATATGAGCCGCGACGGCGTGCATCCAAATGAACAAGGATACTTGCTGATCGCTAAAACATGCTGCAGGTACCTTGGCAAATGGCTCTTGCCAGGCGGGTTAAAATCAGATATACTTATGCCTAAAGCATGAATTTGAAATTTGTTATGATCAACTTTCATATATTCTCGATACATAGGGGAAAATATTACTGCTTTTAGAGTAGCCAATTCATCATATATTTATTGAACCTTGAAATCAAAATCGCATTAATGCAATTTTGATAATTTCATGTATGACTCTTCTGACTTTTTATTTTAGAGATTGTTTTAGTATATAACTTTTACTGTTGTGGAGGAATTTTATGAAGAATAAGAAATATCTAAGCGTCTTCAACGAAATCGTAAAATTGCAAAGCAAAGGAAAGCTGGCCGATGGCATCCAGGATATAAAGCTTGAGGATATGGATGAAGATATGCTGAAGGGTTATATTTGTTCGGCAATGAACCAGGAACCGGATACTGGCGCAAGCCTTAAAGACATTGCAAAGCAGGCGTTAAATGAATCTGAAGCAAGCCATCCGATCATATCTGTTGTTGGTAATTGCAGCGAATGCATAAAAAAGGATGAGAAAGAACTAAAATGTGTGAATTCATGTCCTTTTGATGCTATATTTAAAGACAGTCAAGCAGGCAGGATAAGGGTCGATGCGGATAAATGCGAAGGCTGCGGTGAGTGTGTCAAAGCTTGCAGTCTTGAGCGGATAGTGGATAAGATACAATATATGCCCATAGTAAACCTGCTAAAGGATAAAAAAGTTCCTGTGTATGCTACAATTGCTCCGGCGTATATAGGACAGTTCGGTGATGAAGTGACTCCAGGTAAAATGAGGACTGCCCTCAAGATGATAGGTTTTAAGGATTTGATCGAGGTTGCCCTGTTTGCAGATATAATAAGCATAAGAGAGGCAATAGAGTTTAAAAACCTGGTAAAAAATGTGGGCGATTTTATGATAACGAGTTGCTGCTGCCCTATTTGGATGAGCTTGCTAAAAAGGCATTATAAAGAGCTTGTCGAACATGTTACTCCATCAGTATCACCGATGATAGCTTCAGGAAGAGTGATCAAAAAAATTTGTCCTGATGCCAAAGTTGTTTTTATAGGGCCGTGCATTGCTAAAAAAAGCGAAGCTAAAGAGCCCGATATAAAAGATGCGATCGATTATGTATTGACGTTTGATGAACTCAATGAGATATTCAAAGCTTTAAATATTGATCCATCCAAACTTGAGGGGGATGTCAGCGAGTATTCTTCAAAAGGCGGAAGGATTTATGCCAGGGTTGGCGGCGTAAGCGAGTGCATAATAGATACATTGAATAAACTGTCCCCGAATCATCCGATTGAAGTCAAAGATGCGCATGCTAATGGAGTTAAGGAATGCAAACAGCTTTTGGATAAGGCTCTTAAAGGCGAACTTGATGTCAATTTTCTTGAAGGCATGGGTTGTATAGGAGGTTGCGTTGGAGGCCCCAGGGTCATGGTAGATAAAGAACTGGGAAAAGAGTGCGTAAACAGATATGGAAATGAGGCTCAGTATCATACTCCGCTCGACGGCCCATGTGCTATGGAAGTGCTGCGCTCAATCGGCATAGAGAGCATAAAGGAACTAGAAGAGGGCAATGAGAAGTCCCGTATGTTCTTAAGGGATTTGTAAAGTCAGTATATTTATGTATCTTCGTGCATCTTGATCAAATTTTCCTCCTCGATTTCTGCTCTGTCTTCAATTTCCATATGCGGTTTGTCACTAGATGCAAAATAATCGACAATACTTCTATATAAAACATACGACAAGTATGTTTTATAATCATCTCTTTGAAGCAGCAGCCTGTCAACTCTGTTTGTAAGAAAACCTGTCTCTATGATTATTCCAGGTACTTTAGCGTTTCTCAATATATAATAGTTTCCTTTCTGAGGTATGTGGTGACTTTTATACTTATTTCCCTGGAAATCAAACTCCAAGGTATTGAATACATTTTGAAATATATATGCCATTTCACGATTTCTAGGATTGGAATTGCAGTAGAATGCTATTGCTCCTCTGGTCGAAGGATTATTGATATTGGAATTGGTATGTATGCTTATAAAAATATCCGCACTTGAATTGTTTATTGTGTCCACTCTAAAATTTAAATCCCTCATATACCTGCTGCGGTCTATTCTTTCCGATTTACCCAGCTCCACATCTTCAACTCTTGTCATGATTACCTTGGCCCCTGATTTTTCTAACAAATCCCTTAATTTAAGAGATACATCAAGATTGATATCTTTTTCCAAGATTTTTCCAAATCCGGTTCCTCCATCAACTCCGCCGTGTCCTGGGTCTATTACGATTGTTTTTCCATCCAGACCGTCTTTACCAGTGTATGCATATCTTACAACCAAAGCCGCAGACCATGACAACATTAAAATCATTGCCGAAAGCAACATGATTGCCAATTTTTTAGATAATATTAATATTTTTACAGAAGGCTTATTTTTTTTCATGATTTCAAATCCTGTACCTGTGAGCATGGATGTTATAGTATATGAAAACTAATATAATATATGGCTATATTAAAGTATAATGTTGATTTTTTTGAACGATCCAAGTGCGAACAAGATGAGATGTTCAAAATCAACATCTTTTTTAAACAGAGCCTAATATATAAATAATTTTTTGTAAAAAGTAAGAAAAGTAATATATAATATAAATATAGAAAAGGTTTTCTATGAGGAGGGGGATTATGAAGCTTGAGGATGCTAAAAAAAGGTTTATAGAAATTTACGGTGGGAGGAGTGAAGACATCAGATCGTTTTATGCTCCCGGAAGAGTGAACTTGATCGGGGAACATACGGATTACAATGGCGGTTATGTTTTCCCATGCGCTTTAAGTTTTGGCACATATGCAATCTCAAGAAAAAGGGAGGATAACAAGATAAGGTTTGCATCCACAAATTTTGACCAAAGAATAATGGTCGATGCCCGTGATATCAAATATGAAAAGAAGGATGACTGGGCCAATTATCCCAAGGGAGTTATAAATGGATTTCAAAAGAGAGGATTTAAAATCAGCGGGTTTGATGTATTATATGACGGAAATATACCGAACAGGGCCGGATTATCCTCATCAGCTTCCATTGAACTTGTGACGAGCGTGATGCTGAGGGGCTTGTTTGATTGTAAAATCAGTATGATAGATATGATCAAACTATCTCAGGAGGCTGAAAACAAATTTGTAGGTTTGAATTGCGGCATAATGGATCAATTTGCAGTAGGCATGGGCAGGAAAGATTGTGCCATGCTTCTGGATTGCAATACTTTAAAATATAAATATGTTCCTGTAAAGCTCGATGGATATAAGTTGATCATAGCCAATACAAATAAAAAAAGAGGGCTTGCCGATTCCAAATATAACGAAAGGCGGAGAGAGTGCGAGAAGGCTGTTGAATATCTGAACCAAAAGCTGGATATAAAGACTCTCGGCGAGATAGATACTGCTGCTTTTGAAAAGTACAAATATTTGATTAAGGATGATACTATATTAAAGCGGGCTTCCCATGTTGTCTATGAAATAAAAAGAACGCTTGATGCGGTTGATTGCCTCAATTCGGGTGATATTTGCGCATTCGGAAAATTGATGAATGAATCCCATATTTCACTCAGGGATTTATATGATGTTACAGGGGTCGAGCTTGATACTCTGGCTGAAGAAGCATGGAAGGTAGAAGGCACGGCAGGCTCCCGCATGACCGGAGCAGGTTTTGGAGGGTGCACCGTAAGCATCGTCAAGGAGGAAGCGGTTGACCGATTCATAAAGTGCGTAGGTGAAAATTACAAGCATAAGGTCGGGCTTGATGCTGATTTTTATATAGGAGAGATTGGCGGCGGCGCAAAAGAGATCAGTGAATAGGGGGGATATGATGCCGATGCAAGCTTCACTTGAAATAGAAAAGCTGCTTAGATTTGGTTTAAAACATGAACTTATAGGATCTGAAGATGTGATCCCTTCAAGAAATGCTCTGATGGACCTTCTTAAAATAAGCGAACCATATGATGGAGAAGTTGAAGAGAGCGCAGATGACAGCCCGCATGATATTCTTGAAAATCTTTTAAATTATGCCGCAGATAAAGGCATGATTGAAAACACGGTCACTATGAGAGATCTGTTCGATACCAAAATTATGGGTATATTGATGCCTAGGCAATCCGAAGTCATAAAGAGGTTCTGGGACACTGCAAGATGTGAAGGCATAAAATCTGCAACAGACCGATTTTATAGATTATCGATCGATTCCAATTACATAAGGATGGACAGGATCAACAAAAATCTATACTGGCAGGTTGAAACCGAGTATGGCCCTATAGAGATAACGATCAATCTATCAAAGCCTGAAAAGGATCCAAAGGAAATCGCGGCTGCCAGGAAGATGCCTCAGATGAATTATCCCAAATGCCTGCTCTGCCTTGAAAACGTAGGATACGCCGGGAACATGAACCATCCTGCAAGGCAGAACCACAGGGTCATACCTTTGACCCTGGGCGGCGAAGAGTGGTATCTTCAATATTCGCCTTATGTCTATTACAATGAACACTGCATAGTGTTTTATAGAGAGCACATACCAATGCACATTTCAGAAAAAACATTTGTAAGGCTCTTTGATTTTATCGAACAGTTTCCACATTACTTTATCGGATCAAATGCAGACCTTCCGATTGTTGGAGGCTCAATATTAAATCATGAACATTTCCAGGGCGGACGGCATGAGTTCCCAATGGAAAAAGCGGCTATCGAGGAGAGGTTCGTTCATCCAGGATATACAAATGTTAAAGCAGGAATCGTAAAGTGGCCTTTGTCCACGTTGAGGCTTTCAGGGGACAGAGAAGAAATCATAAAGCTTTCATCCGATATATTGAAAGCATGGAGGAAATACAGCGACCCTGATGTAGACATCCTGCCTTATACGGATAACGGCACAGAGAGGATACCTCACAATACGATAACTCCGATTGCCAGAGAAAATAAAGCTTCAGAATTCGAGATGGATCTTGTATTTCGAAATAACCGGACGACCAATAAGTATCCTGAAGGCATATTCCATCCTCACAGGGAGCTCCACCATATAAAAAAGGAGAATATAGGGTTGATTGAAGTGATGGGACTTGCTGTTCTCCCGGGAAGACTAAACAGCGAACTTGTAAAGATAGAAAGCATACTTAAAGGTGCTGAAATCTTAGATGAATATTATGATGAAAAAAATCCATTATATAAGCATATGCCTTGGGTGAAAGATATGATATCAAAATATGGAAGAGGCTTGACCGATGAAGAGGCAAGCTCAGTTATAAAAGAAGAAGTGGGACATAAATTTCTCGACGTTCTTTTAGACTCCGGAGTGTTTAAAAGAAATGAAAAGGGGAAGAATGCTTTTAGAAAGTTTATTCATGAACTTGGCTTCATCACTGCCGACTGACACAATCGGAGGCATACCCTATAAATATGGCCGCACTGCATTTGCAGCGCGGCCATATCTTCATAATCCTATTTATATAATTTTTACCGCTTTTCCTCCATTTTCAGCAGATTCATATGCAGCCTTTAATATTAGAGAGGATTGGTATGAGTCTTCAAAGCAGGCAGGAGTTATGTATTTTAATTTGCGGCCCTGAAGTTTTAAGATAAAGCTGTATATGGAAGCCATATGAGCATTCATCATCCACCCAAGCGAAAATTTAGACGGAGGCATCAAAAGAGCGATGTCATCTTCCACATCAAAGTATTTTTTAAAATCGCCTTTCAACCATGTATTATCTTTAAGCAGATATACAACAGGCCATTCAAAATCCTTTCCATCCACTGTTATGGAGCCTTCAGTGCCGAATACCTGAAAGATTATATCATCACCATGGCCTGCAGCCATCCTGGATACCTCCAATGTCCCGGTTATGCCGGGTTTAAGAACTAAATCCAAATGTGCAAAATCATCCACATCAACATCCATATATCCTTCCTTGCAAGGCCTCTTTTTTATAACTGTGGAAGTTATTGCTCTGGTTTCAACTATGTCGCCAAGTATATATCTGACAAGGTCGATCATGTGTATTCCCAAATCGACCAGCGCTCCTCCAGAGCTTTTATCCTTGCGAAGCCTCCATGATATTGGCCTTTTGGGATCAAGATAGCTTTGGTGGTACATATGGCAGTTGAAATTGATCACATTGCCTATGACTCCGTCTTCTATCAAGCGTTTTGTCCTCGATACTGCCGGATAAAATCTCATCATCAAAGCCACTTGATTTGTAATCTTATTGTCATCGGCAAGCTGCACGAGATACTTTTCCTCATCTGATATGCCGCTTAAAGGTTTTTCACAATATATGTTTTTAATGCCCATGCCGACTGCTTTTTTTATCTGTTCTTTATGTACAAAATTTGGAGAACAGATATCGAGCATATCGGTATCATACAGGTCTTCTATATTGTTGGTATGAATTTGAAAACCGGTAATGTGTTTATCAAGCGATTTTGAAGTTAGAAGTTTGTAAAGGTTTATGCTGCAGCCGATATCCTCATGGCAAAGAGGCAGGCATTTGTAAGCGAGCGTATGATATTTTCCAATCGTGCCGAAACCGGAAAGTGAAACATTTATTTTATCCATATGGTTTACCCCCTTTAATAATACTGTATATTATTTTGTTTTAATATGCCATATAAATTTAATAGGGTTATAATTTATTATAGAATGCAGTATATATAACAATCTGGTAATTTCATGGTATAATCATAATGTTGTATCATACTTTCTCATATAGGTTTATGCTTCATGATGGGAGGCATTGGTATGGATACTGAAGAATACAGGATTACCAAGATACTGAACAACAATGTCGTGCTTGCGCTGCAGCATGGCAAAGAAAAGATAATATTTTCCAGAGGCATAGGATTCAAAGGCCATGTTGGCAGTACAATAGGCAATGATATGACAATAGAAAAAATCTTTTCCCTTGATGACAAAGAGAACTCCAATAGGTTCAATGAGCTTATTGAAAGAGTCGATGGAAGTATCGTAGGACTTTGCGAAGAAGTAATATATATGATAGACAAGGAATTGGGAGAAGAACTGGATGAGAAAATACATATCGCTCTGACTGATCATATAGCATTCACGTTGATGAGGCTTAAGGAAAACAATGAAATAACAAACCCGTTTCTTATTGAAACCCAGACACTATATAAAAAAGAATTTGAAGTAGCCAAAAAGGTAATATCGGTTCTGGAAAAGCGCACTGGAATAGATATACCTGACGGCGAGGTAGGCTTCATAGCGCTTCATATACACTCTGCAAGAAACAAAGGAAAGCTTTCAAATACGATCAAATGCGCCTTCATTACAAGCTCAATAGCAGAACTCATAGAAGACGAGTTTAGGATACATATAGACAGGGATTCACTCGACTATGCCAGATTCATAATTCATGTCCAATTTGCAATAAAACGTCTGATGAGCAATTCCCCCATAAAAAACGGTCTGCTGGATACCATACGCAAACAGTGCAGTGAGTCGTATAAGGTAGCTGTAAAGGCTGCGGGACTGATTGAAAATGAGCTTGGAATCAAAGTGGTTCCGGATGAAATAGGATATATAGCCATCCATATAGAAAAATTGAGGAGTGCGTCATGACTCCTCTATTTTAAACTATAAGTTATTATTCTATCTATCCCGGATGTTACATTGGCATCAACTATTGGATTTAAATTATCGATTAGATTTATATTTGTTATTAGAACAGGCGTTATCAGCGAGCGGCCGCTTGATAAAATGGCATCGCGATCAACTCTAACCACCGGATCGCCAGCCTTCACGCGAGTTCCCTGTTCGGCAAGCCTTTCAAATCCTTTTCCCTCCAGCTCTACCGTATCGATGCCTATATGAACGAGAACCTCGAGCCCATTATCGAGAGTCACTCCGAACGCATGATTTGTCCTGAACACTAGAGTCAATACTCCATCGGCAGGCGCTACTATGGTATCTCCCGTAGACTCAATGGCCACCCCGTCTCCCGCAAGCCTCTTGGCAAATACATCATCCGGAACATCGCTTAAATCAACCGTTCTGCCTGTGACCGGGGCAACAAGGCTGTAAATTTTCTTAAATAAACCTAGCATGTTTGAATTCCTCCTGTGAAGATTTAGTTGATACATTCCTTCAATTGCCGAAATTTCATGTTCAGGTGAGTGAAACCTTTCAATCCTCATCCACTTGAAAAGATGATAGCTATCTTATAATCAAACAAAAAGGGCATGAGAATCGCAACTCATGCCTGATATTTCAGTTACACGTTACAAGGCCATTATAAAGCTTGAAGTCAAAAATGTCAATTATAGATACAATTGAGGCATTAAAATATGGATTTTCTCAATTATCAAATTAAGTTCCACCCCTTATTCTCTTAAAGTGGAAGTTACCCTG
>CALCDS010000386.1 GCA_937900065.1 uncultured Clostridiaceae bacterium
AGCCCGATTCTGTTGGATACCCTAAACACATGGGTATCAACCGCTATGGCAGGGATTCCAAAGCCGTTGCTCAAAACCACATTGGCTGTCTTACGGCCTACGCCTGGAAGCGAAACAAGGCTTTCCATATCGGAAGGTACTTTTCCGCTGAACTTGACTATCAGTTCCTTGCACATCGATAATATATTTCTGGCTTTGTTGTGGTACAATCCTATCTCTTTTATATATTGTTCAAGTTCACCCTGAGTCAACTCTAAAAAATCTTGAGGAGTCCTGTATTTACTAAACAGCTTTTCAGTAACCTGGTTGACCTTTTTATCGGTTGCCTGTGCGCTTAAAACAGTGGAAACAAGAAGTTCAAACGGACTCTTATAATTTAATCCGCATCCGGCTTTCGGATATGCCTTCTCAAGATCATTTAATATACAATCTACCTCTTCCTTTGATATCTTTTCTATATCTGGCACAGATTATCACCCATTTTTCTATTATATATTGACTTCAAACATTATACTTTAACATAACCTAAATTAAAAAGGACATTGAGCGCCATGCGCTTAGCGGCACGGCCTGAATGTCCCTTATTTTATTTATTTTCCGGGAAAATCTTGATCAAGAGTTTTATTATCAAATAAATCAAAAACAAAACTCCTATTACCGTTGTCATTCCCAGCCCCGTTATCTTTAAGCCCTTCATGAATGTATCAAATGATTCGGCACTGAATGGAGCATTCATTTTAGAAGCATTGACTGCTAAAAATAAATTATACACTTTTCATTCCTCCTTATAAAGATGTGCCCTTATTATAGCATTCCTGAAAGCAGTGCAACTATGATGCCGCCTGCCAAGACAGAACCCACCTGACCCGCGACATTTGAGCCGATTGCCTGCATCAGTATGAAGTTTGAAGGATCTTCCTTTTGGGCAAGTTTCTGCATCACCCTTGCAGACATTGGGAACGCCGATATGCCTGCCGCACCAACCATAGGGTTGATCTTGTTCTTTACAAATAAATTAAGTATCTTTGCGAATACTACTCCGCCTGCAGTATCAAATATAAATGCCACAAGTCCAAGCGCTATGATTCCAAGTGTGCTTAGCTTTAAGAACTGACTTCCTAACATTGTGGAGCCTATTGTAAGCCCGAGAAGTATAGTGACTATGTTTACAAGCTCATTCTGAGCCGATTTAGACAGCCTGTCTACCACACCTGCTTCCCTAAGGAAGTTTCCGAACATCAAAAAGCCTATCAAAGCCACTGACTGCGGAGCAATAATTCCTGCTATAATCGTAACCAATATGGGAAATATGAGTTTTACCTGTCTTGATACGCTTTCAGGCCGGTAAGGCATCCTTATCATTCTTTCCTTTTTCGTGGTCAATGCCTTTATGACAGGTGGTTGAATCATAGGTACGAGAGACATGTATGAATATGCTGCAACCGATATAGGACCTAAAAGTTCTCTTGCGAACCTGCTTGCTACAAATATGGACGTCGGCCCATCCGCAGCTCCTATTATTCCTATTGATGCCGCCTGATTGAGAGGATACCCCAGCAGAGCTGCTACCAAAAGAGTAGCGAATATCCCGAACTGTGCCGCCGCACCAAAAAGAAGCATGAGCGGATTTTGAAGAAGCGGCCCAAAATCTATCATTGCCCCAACACCTATAAATATAAGCAAAGGTGCAATATCAGTCACGATCAATGAAGCATTCAAATAGTTAAACACCCCTTCGGGGCCTATTGCACCTGAGAGAGGTATATTGGCTATTATGCATCCAAAGCCCATAGGTATGAGGAGGGATGGTTCAAAATCTTTTTTGACTGCAAGATAAATAAGCAAAATGCCGATAGCGACCATTATCCAATCCTTAAACGACGATTGCAGAATTCCCGCTAATAAAACTTCCATGATTATCCCCCTTTTCATTTGCGCCGATATATTATATAAATGCAGGATAACTCAAGTGTTCCTTCGAACAAAATACTTGAGTCATATGGATAAGACATAACAATATAAAATAAAAATCCAAATCTTACTCATATTAGCTAGGATATCAGTAAATGTCCACTATTTGCAATATTGTTTTTATCTCTAATAATGTCATATAAAGCAAAAGAAAGGGGATATATTGAAATATCCCCTTTCTTTCTAAATAATACCCATCCTTTGCCCAACTTTTTTATAACATTGAGCAGCTTCATCCAACATTTCCTTAGTATGGGCTGCCGTCACGATGTTTCTGACCCTTGCTTTTCCTCTAGGAACGGTCGGATATGCAATGCCCTGAGCAAATACGCCTTCCTTGAAAAGTTCGTCGCTGAACTTCATAGCTTTTGCTTCGTCGCCTATGATGACCGGAGTTATTGGGGTCTCGCTGTGCCCTATATCGTACCCCATATCCGAAAGCAACTTTTTAAAATATTTGCCATTCTCCCACATTCTTTCCACAAGCTCATTGCTGCTGCTCAATATGTCTATGGCAGCTATGACTGCTCCTGCATCTGCCGGAGTCATGGCTGTAGAAAACAGAAATGGGCGGCCTCTAAGCTTCAGCCAGTCGATTAGATCTTTTGAACCTGCTACATATCCTCCTATTACACCTATGGCTTTAGACAATGTTCCTATTTGTATATCGATCTTTCCATAAAGCCCGAAGTGCGATACCGAACCGCTTCCATTGAGCCTTCCATGTGAATCTTTACCGAGCACTCCGGAAGCATGGGCATCATCAATATATACCGGTATATCATATTTTTCAGCGATGGATGCAATGTCCGGAAGCTTTGCAATATCTCCATCCATTGAGAATACGCCGTCCGTAATGATCATGAATTTTTTATACGCACCCGATGATATGGCTTCTTTTACGACTCTTTCCAAATCGTTCATATCGGAATGCTTGTATCTAAGTATTTTAGCTCCGCTTAACCTGCAGCCGTCGATTATGCTGGCATGGTTCAATTCATCAGATATTATTGCATCTTCCTTGTTCATTATGGCCGGTATTGTTCCGGCATTTGCCGTAAACCCCGACTGAAATACTATTACGGCTTCCGATTTTTTGAATTTAGCAAGTTTGGCTTCCATCTCTTCATGTATGTCCAGGGTACCTATTATTGTTCTTACAGCGCCTGCGCCTGCACCATATTTCTTTGCAGCCGCTATAGCCGCTTCTTTAAGCCTCGGATCCGAAGCCAAGCCAAGATAATTGTTGGAAGAAAGGTTTATTTCACTCTTTCCGTTTATTATAGCCCTTGCGCCTGTAGGACCGGTGATTACAGGCAGTTTCCTGTACAATCCTTTTTGCTTTAACTCATCCAAATTCCGACTTAGAAAATCTTGCAGAGCTTTGCTCATGTAAATACCCTCCTCATAAGAATATTTTACCTTCTCATGTCAATTATAGATTAGTGTTTATTTAATTCTATCCCATTAATGCCAATTTGTAACATCAAAATAGGAGCATTGTTCGTACATTGCATACAAAAAAAGCAACCTGGTTCAGTACATATCTATACTGTAATCGGTTACTTCGACTCTATAATCATTATCCACAAAATCTATAACATTGTTTATTGTCTTCTCAATATGTACGCGGTCATTTGAAACAAAAGCAACACCTATCTCAGCCGACTGCCACTTATCATTAAGCCCGGTCTCGGCTACAGAAACATTAAACCTTGATTTCAGTCTTTCAATTATACTTTTCAAGGTATGCCTCTTTTCCTTTAAGGATCCTGATTCCTGAATCATGAGCCTTATGCTGCATACGCCGACCAATACCATTTTTATCACTGCTCCCTGTATATCCCTTGATAATCAGGTGATAAAAGCACTGCTATTTTCCTCATTGCGAAATATAATGCCCTATTCTCATATTCCTTCTTATCCTCATTTTCTTTCCGCTCCGGAAGATAGAAGCTTTTGCCAATCGATACTTTTACCTTGGCATCATAGAATTTTTCGCCGCCCATATCTGTATCATTGATAGGCATAAGCTTTTCAGTCCCTTCGATTCCAATCGGAACCATAGGCACATTAGTCATCCTTGCAATAAGAAGAATCCCTTTCTTGCCTTTTATGAGCGAACCTGAGCGGCTTCTTGTCCCTTCAGGAAATATGCATACCGACTGACCGGATTTCAAGAGCTTGACCATTGCTGAGATTGCAGACCTGTCGGGTGAATTGGGATTTATAGGCACGGTTTTTACTATGCCCAATCCAAGTTTGGTGATCTCATTTTTAGCAAGCTTTACGCCCGCTAAAAACCAGACTTTGTCTTTGCCAAGTACCTTATCCAGCACCAACCCGTCTGAATTGCTTAAATGATTGCTTATAAATATCACAGGGCCCTTTATTCTGTCAAGCGCTTCTTTATTCACAACCGTTATATCGGCATGCGACATATACCTGTCAACCAATTTTTCGATAAACCATTTTACAATCGGTTTAGGCAGACAACTGATAATCCTGGCAAACTCTTTTGATATCATTTCCTCATTCCTCCAAATATTGCAAATATCATTTGAATTGTAATCATGCATTATCAATCAAACAGTTTATTATTCTTTTTAAATCATCGTCGCTTTCAATGTCTCTGCATCTTTTAAGCACTGGGAAAGATTCCTTGCCAAGCAATTTGTACAAAGCATATATAGAGGTTTCTCTTATTTCCTTTCGGCCGTCTGAAAGCATGTTTATGATATATCGTGCAGCTTCCCTATCATGGCTGTTTCCAAGCGATATTACGGCATTCCTCTGCAATATCCTCTTCCCCCTCCAGCCCGAAGCCGTATTCTTAAAAGTTTTATTATAAGTTTTGTTATCCATATTCAGTATATCGGCAGCATCAGGGAAGCTGTTCCAGCATTCAGGTATAAATTCAGTATGGTTTTTAAATCTTATACTCTTATTTTTAGGGCATACATCCTGGCATATATCACATCCATATATATTGCATCCTAGTGCATCATAATCTTTAGGGCTTATAGTTTTAGACTGGGTCATATATGATATACAGCGTTTTGCATTTAACGTATATGGACTGCACAGCGCCCTTGTAGGGCACGCCCTTATGCAGATATCACAATCTTTGCAACCGCCTTCTGCAGGCTCATCCGGTTCTATGCAAATGTCTAACAATATTTCCCCTAAGAATATAAAAGAACCAAACTCGTCATTTATTATAAAACCGTTCTTGCCGACAAAACCCACCCCCGCCATTCTGGCAATCTCACGCTCAAGTAAAGGGCCTGTATCTACAAAAAGTTTTGTCCTGGCTCCATAGCGGCATTCTATAAATTGGGAAAGCTCTTTTAACTTGTGCCTCAAAACATTATGATAGTCGATCCCCCATGAGGATTTTGACACAATGCATTTGCATATATAACTGCTCTTCAGCTTTATATTTTTTTCGTCTGTGCGGTATGATATTCCGGCTGAAATAATGGTCTTACAACCCTCAAGCTGAAGACTTGGGTCTATTCTTTTTTCAATATCCTTCTCTTCAAAGCCTGACAAATACCCCTTGTTTTCCCTGTCTTTTAAAATTTCCCTTGCATTGTTCAAAACAGAGCATGGCGCAAAGCCTATCACATCAATGCCTATCCTATGTGCTTCATCTATTATGGTTCCCTTGATATTATCCAAAATCCCAACCCTCTTGATTTTTTTATGCAGCAGGACGAAATATCAACGCAAACTGCCGTCCAAAAGAAACACACCCTCCCATTTAATATCTGATGCTGAAGGTGTGCTCTGAACATCCTATTGATAAAATATGCCATAGTATGATTTCTACAAATACAATTATATATGAATACAATATTTATAACAAATAAATATTGACCATATTGCACTCATTTTCTTTTGACTTCCATTATATATTCATCAAAGCGGGTGCCATACCTTATCACCTTATTTGGTATTTTTCCTACGATTCTAAAGCCACATGCTTTATAACAGTTTATCGCCCTGAGATTGAATGAAAATACCTTGAGGTAGATAGATTCGAGTTTTAGGCTTTCAAAGCAGTAATTTTTGGCCGTATTTATCGCGTCCCTCCCATACCCCTTTCCCCTTAAATCTTTTTTGCCTATCGTTATTACAAGTTCAGACGTCCTCTTTATATAATCTACCGGATAAAGCCACAGCTCACCGATCACATTTTTAAATTTGTCTTCTATAATATATATCAGTTTTTTACCTTTTATACCGTCATCGTACATATTCTTGACAAGCCATGGGGCAAAATAAAAAGGATATTCTTCCTGTGCATAATATTGTACCTCCACATCGTTTATCCAAGTTTCAATATGTTTAAGATCACTTTTCCTTATCGACCTTAGCAATGTCAACTTTCCTTCTAGAACCATAGTTTCCCTCATACAGCATACTTAATTCACTATATGAAAGAAACAAGATAAGGGTGAATATTCGCTTCGCCTCATAATAAAAGCAGCACACTTTTAAAATGCATGCTGCTTTTGTTTATGCTATTTACAAAAATAATGTTTTCCAATCACTTTTACTATGGGTCTGGACCATATCCACTTGTTCGTTGTTTTTGCAGGGTTGTAGTAATAGATCGCACCGCCCGAAGGGTCCCAGCCGTTTAGAGCATCCTGTGCGGCTTTTAATGCCGTATCTCCAGGAGGTATGTTTATCTGTCCGTCAGTTACAGCTGTAAAAGCTCCGGGCTGGTATATGACGCCGGCCACAGTGCTTGGAAATTTAGGATTCCTAGTCCTGTTCACTATCACAGCCCCTACAGCCACCTGGCCTGTATAAGGTTCGCCCCTCGCTTCTCCATGTATTGCACACGCAAGCAGATATAAATCCTTGTTTCCTGAGGATGCGGATGCACGACCTGAATTTATGCCAAGGGCCGCCAGGGTCCTGCTTCCCACAACGCCGTCACTAGACAAGCCGTTTTTCTTTTGAAAATTCAACACGGCAGAGTATGTTTTAACTCCGTATATGCCGTCAAGATTTCCTTTATAATATCCCCAATTCTTGAGCCGCCTTTGTATCTCCACAACCGTCGGACCTCTCGAGCCCCATCTGTAATCCACGGCTATTATTGCTTCCGGTGAATTTATGTAAGTATAACAAGAGAAGCAAACAATCAGTACGGTCATCAAAAGCACGGTAAACTTTTTCACAGCCATTTCTCCTTTCCTCTTCTGCTAATTATATTTTCTATTATTTTTATAATTTTATTCCAGAGGAAAGGATATACATATCATTTTTAATTTTGCAGCGAATCACATGCCATTAAAATCAAATTCTTACAGGCATTAAATAAGGCTTTCCCGATATGGGATTTGCCATCATATAAATCTTTGTATTGTATGCTTTCTCAATAACCGGCACGGTCATCACATCATATGGAGATCCCATATGCTCAATTCTCCCGGAATTGAGCAATATAACTGTATCACTGTATTCCGATGCAAGATTTAAATCATGCAGCACTACCAGAACAGTCATGCCTTTTTCGGAGCATAGATTTTTAAGCAGGTTTAAAACCTGCACCTGATATTGTATGTCAAGGTTTGAAACCGGCTCATCGAGCATGATCACCTCAGGCGTTTGAGCAAGTGCGCATGCAATAGCCACTCTCTGTCTTTCCCCGCCGCTTATTTGAGTGATCTTTTTATCCTTGAGCTTTAGCACGCCCAGCATTTCCATAGCATCTTTTGCCACTTCCATATCCCTATGCGTTTCAGAACCAAACCTGCCTATATAGGGTGAACGGCCCATCAGCACTACATCCATGACTGTAAATCCAAAATCCACCATAGTCGATTGGGGAACATATGCTATATGCTTTGCAAGCTCCCTTTTTTTATAACTTGTTATATCCTTATTCCATAACTTTATGCTTCCGGCCGATGGCCTGAGCGCTCCGGAGATATTTCTAAGCAATGTGGTTTTTCCTGAACCATTGGGCCCTATTATGGAAACAAGTTTGCCCTTTTCAATTGAAAAGTTTATTCCGTCAAGTATAATATTTTTACCATAGTTAAACTTCAAATCGTTCGCTTCAATAACGACCATGGTCTCACCCCAATCATTCTATGCTGTTTTTATTTTTCAACAGCAGATAGATAAAAAACGGCCCTCCGACTCCAGCCGTTAAAACGCCGACCGGTATCTCCATTGGAGAAATCAATGTCCTTGCCAGGCTGTCGGCTATCATCAAAAACATAGCGCCGAATATAGCGGAAAACGGAATCGTCAAACGGTTATCAGGTCCTAACAGTATCCTTGCTATATGCGGAATAAAAACGCCCACAAAACCTATAATTCCTGATACCGAAACCGAAACGCCCGTAATAAACGCCCCGGCAAATAGTATGGTCTTTTTAAGCTTTTTCGTATTTACCCCGAGATGCTGAGCTTGCTCTTCCCCAAGCATCATGAGATTTAAATCCCTCGAAAAAAAATACATGACCGCAATTCCCGCCACAATGCATGGGGCCACTATCTCTATCTGCTCCCATCCTGCATACTGCAAGCTTCCCATGGTCCACATTATAACCTGGTCCATCTGTTCATGGTTAAAAAGCAGCAGCATTGAAAGCACTGCGGAAAGCATCGAGTTTACGGCAATGCCTGAAAGCATCATAGCAGTTATTGAAAGCTTTCCGCCTATTCTTCCTAAAATATATACTACATATGTGGAAATAAGCGCACCTGCAAATGCAAAGAACGGCACCATGCTGAATCCGGATATGCCCAGTTTTGATTTTATTATGATTGCGATCGCAGCCCCCAATGCTCCGCCCGAGGATGCTCCGACTATATACGGATCAGCCAGTGAGTTTTTAAAAAGCCCCTGATAAGAGGCACCTGCCACCGGCAGCGCCGAGCCGATAAAAGCCGCCAGTATGACCCTTGGAAGCCTTATGCCTGTTATGATTGTAACAGTGGATTCTTTTATGCCACTTTTAGATATAATACCTTTCAAAAAATTTATTTTAAAAGCCACCGCTTTAAGAGCATCCATAAAAGATATATCCGCAGCTCCTATGGCAGTACATGCTATTGTTTCAACAATTAAAAGCACAACCATTGCGGTGAGCAAAAAACTGCATATCCTGCGTTTGCTCATATCACCCATCCGTGCCACTCCCAATCATGCATAATCCCGTCTATTTGCCGAATATTTCAGGATGGATCGCCTTTGCAATCAGTTCAATCCCTTCCACAATCCTTGGACCGGGCCTTTGTGTAAGGTCATCATCAAGTATTGCCACTCTTTTATTTTTTACAGCTGATGTGTCCTTATACCCGTTTTCATTGTCAAGCAGATTTTTGTTTCCGTTTGCAATCATATCAGATACCAATATAAGATCTGGATCCTTCTCCACTATTTTCTCTAAGCTGTATTCCTTCCAGCCGTCAATGTCATCGGATACATTCTCTCCTCCGGCTATATTTATAAGATCAGATATGAATGTGCCTTTGCCTGCCGTCCAGTTTCCCGCCTTGCCGTATGATAAAACATAATATGTCTTGACCTTTTCAACATCCTTTGTCTTTGCCTTTATATCATTTATTTTTGCGGTCACCTTATCTGCCAAACTTTTAGCCTCATCTTCCTTATTTACGGCTTTGCCTATCATCATAAATGTTTCGGGAATTTGAGAAACCGTTTCAGCTTCAGTTACTATAACTTTAAATTTCAAATCATTAAGCTTTTGGAATTCCTGCTTTGACATTCCCGTACCTGCAAATATCAAATCAGGCTTTGCTTCAATTATCTTTTCTATGTTTACTCCATTAAAATCTCCAAGTTTGGGTTTTGATTTAGCCTCGGACGGATAATCGCAATATTCGGTCAAGCCCACGATTTTATCTCCAAGTCCAAGTTCATAGAGCACCTCGACAGTTGAAGGTGCAAGTGCGACAATCCTCTCAGGTTCCTTATCGATCGTCACCTTAGAGCCGAAAACATCGGTTATGGTTACAGGATACTTTGCATTTGAACCTTTCGCTGCTTCTGCATTGTCTTTGGGAGCACAGCCTATCATGACGATCATTGCGATTGCTGCAATAATTGCTCCTATCTTCAGCTTTTCTTTCATCCTCAATTTCTCCTCTCAATACGA
>CALCDS010000387.1 GCA_937900065.1 uncultured Clostridiaceae bacterium
TAATTTTAAAGTGTGCTCATTATAGTTGTGATGGCAGTAATGATTAACATTGTTACTGCTATTTAAATTTTAGGGGGAAAATATCGTTGTTTAACATACACAAGTTTGAGCAGAATGGCATAAAGATATTGCTTGATGCCAATAGCGGGGCTGTTCACATAGTTGATGATATAATCTATGATATTGTTGATTTTTATAAGGATCTAAATTTTGATGAAATAATAAATAAATTTGCATACAAGTACGATGTCGAGGATATAAAAGAAGCTTTGCATGAGTTGAAAGAACTCGAGGATAACGGATTGCTCTATTCGGACGACCCGTATGAGGATATTGCCGTAAATGAAGGGGCTTCATATGTCAAAGCATTATGCCTAAACATTGCTCATGACTGCAACTTAAGGTGCAAATATTGTTTTGCTTCAAAAGGCGGTTATGGAGGGAAAAGAAGCCTCATGTCCAAAGAGGTCGGGAAAGCTTCAATAGATTTTGTGATCGAGAAATCAGGGCCAAGGAAGAATATTGAAGTAGATCTTTTCGGGGGAGAGCCCCTTATGAATTTCGAAGCCGTAAAATCGATCGTGCAATACGGAAGGGAAAAGGGCAAGGAACACGGAAAAGACATAAGGTTTACAATGACCACGAACGCTACATTATTGAATGATGAAATAATCGATTACCTTGATAAAAATATGGTCAATATAGTTCTTAGCATCGACGGCAGAAAAAAGGTGAACGATGACGTCAGGGTAAGGTGTGACGGCAGCGGTACTTATGACTGGATACTTCCCAAAATAAAAAAGATGGTCGATAGAAGGACTAAGGGCAAGCAATATTATGTGAGAGGGACGTTTACGTCCAAAAACTTGGATTTTTACAATGACGTGATAAGCCTTGCCGATTTGGGTTTTAAGGAAATATCGATAGAACCTGTAGTGCTTCCATACGACAATGAACTTGCACTCAAAGATGAGTACATAGATGAGATATTTCAGCAGTATGACAAGCTATCTTTAGAGATAATAAAGCGGAAAAAGGAAGGCCGTCCCATAAGATTCTATCATTTTGCAATAGACATAAACGGAGGGCCGTGCATATATAAAAGGGTGTCAGGTTGCGGTGCAGGTTTTGAATACGTTGCCGTGACCCCTGAAGGGGATATTTACCCCTGCCATCAATTTGTCGGAAAAGATTCGTTTAAAATGGGCACCGTATTTGAAAAAGAGCTTGACAAGAATATAACCGATATGTTTAAAAAAGGGCATATATACAATAAACCTGAATGCAGAAAATGCTGGGCTAAGTTCTACTGCAGCGGTGGGTGCCAGGCCAATAACTACAATTTTAACGGCAGCATATTAAAACCGTACAGATTAGGATGTAAACTCCAGAAAAAGAGGCTCGAATGCGCCATAATGATAAAAGCCGTGGAAATGCAATCACATTTATAGAGTAAAATTGTGAAATGCTCAAAGAAATTTATGGCATTTGTAATCAGTTGATTTGTGATGGATTTTATATTGCATGCAGCCCTATGGGATTATTTCCCATAGGGCTGCATGCTTGTATTGACTATGATATTTAAGTGTAATATAATAATCGTATTGAAAAATTGGAACAGGGAGGGAAAAAACCGATGAAACGGAGAAGTCCTATAATATTCACTTTAATATTTGCTCTAATAGCCCTGATATCATATGTATCGGCTTTCGGACTGAATCTTGGCGATTACAGGATCAACAGCCTTGGAAGCGGAGTCAAACAAGGCCTTGATTTAAAGGGTGGCGTTTATGTTGTAGTGGCAATACAGGATAAGAATGTAAACGCTGATATGGTCGATAGGACGATACAGCTTATAAAAGAGCGTATAGACAAGTTCGGAGTTGTGGATCCGACCGTTGTCAAAGAAGGAAACAACAGGATAAGGATTGAGATACCCGGCATGAATGACCAGAAACAGGCGCTTGAACTTATCGGAAAGACAGGTTACCTCAAGTTTACGGCTCCGGACGGAAGCGAGATCTTAAATGGAAAAGATATAAAAAATGCTTATGTTTCGATCGATTCATATAATAAGCCGGTCGTAAGTCTTGAGATGAATGAAGATGGTACAAAGAAGTTTGCAGCTGCCACACAAAAGTATGTAAATCAGAAGATATCCATATATCTTGATGAGGATTTGCTTACCGATCCGGTGGTTAAGACAGCTATTCCCGATGGAAAAGCAGTTATTGAGGGGATGGAGAGCACCGAAACCGCTAAGAGAATCGCATCGCTCATAAAATCAGGAGCACTCCCTGTTACATTAAAGGCTGAAAATGTGAGGCTTATAGGTCCGTCACTGGGCTCTGATGCTCTGCAGAGAAGCATATTGGCAGGTATAGTAGGCATATCGCTGGCTTTGATCTTTATGCTGGCATATTACAAACTTCCTGGTTTTATTGCTGATATGGCACTTATAGTTTATATAATATTGACTATATTGGTTTTTGTTTTGTTTAAAGTAACATTGACCCTTCCTGGAATTTCAGGGTTGCTGCTTACCATAGGAATGGCTGTTGATGCCAATGTACTTATATTTGAGAGGATAAAAGAAGAACTTAAGATGGGAAAGACGCTGCATGCAGCATTGAATGCAGGGTTTGATAGAGCTCTGACTGCAATTATCGATTCCAACGTCACTACGATAATCTCCGGAATCGTACTTGCGATAATGGGTACAGGTCCTATAAAGGGTTTTGCAGTAACTCTGATAATCGGTGTAATCATAAGCATGTTTACTGCAGTCGTTGTGACGAGGTTCCTGCTGGGACTTGTTGTGGATATAAAGGCACTGTCAAAGCCAAAATATTATGGAGCTTAAGGAGGCAGGGACATGTTTAAAATAATTGAAAATACTAAAATATGGTTTACATTATCGTTGTTGATAATTGCAATAGGAATGGGTTTCTGGATAGTAAAGGGATTAAACTATGGAATAGATTTTGCAGGCGGAACTGTGCTGCAAATTGATTTAAAGCATCCTGTAAAAACAGAAGAGGTAATGCAGATTAGGGAAATCGCATCAAAATATGCTAACGACGCCCAGGTAAGTACGGTCGATAATACAGGTGTCGTCATAAGAAGCAGTGTACTGTCGGAAGATCAGGGGAACAAGATAGAGCAGCTTAAAAAGGATGTCAGCGATAAGTATAATGTAGATATAAAAACATGGACAACAGAAACCGTGGGGCCTTCAATAGGCAATGAGCTGAAGCAAAAGGCTGTGCTTTCATTGTTTACAGCATCGGCTGCCATACTCATATATGTTGCATTGAGATTTGAACTGAAATCCGGCGTTGCAGCAGTGCTCGCAATGCTGCATGATGTATTGATAACCCTAAGCGTGTACTCAATACTGAGGATACCGGTAAACAGCTCTTTTATTGCAGCAATATTGACTGTAATAGGTTATTCTATCAATGATACCATAGTTATATTTGACAGGATAAGAGAAAACATGAAGACGATGAGGAATGTAAGCTACGAGGAGTTGGCTGATGTAAGCTTGACACAAACGATGTCCCGCTCTATAAATACAGGTATGAGCACTTTGTTTACAATAACAGCCGTATATTTCATAGGTGTGAGTTCTGTAAAGGAGCTGGCTCTGCCCCTCATAGTAGGTATAATAAGCGGATGCTATTCATCCATATTTATTGCAACCCCAATATGGGTTATGTGGAAAAACCATGACAAAAAGAATAAAGATGTTGTACGAGCCAATGCTTAAGTTTGATGCATTGTTTTCATATCGCCATGTTGTATTTTCAACATGGCGATTTTAACGTTGAACATAAAACCATAATAAAATATAATTAACATGTATTACAAAAAGGGATTTTTATGAATCAAGCATAATATTGCAGCCGTTTTAAAAGTTGGAGGATTAGTATGCAGAAAGAAACACGCTACATTGTAAGTGACAGATACAATCCAGATGATTGCAAGGACTTTTTAAAATTAGGTTTAAGCCCGATAATATGCAGCATATTAAAAAACAGAGGGATATCAAATAAGAGCGAAGCTTTAAGATTTTTGAATCCAAAGCTTGATATGCTCCATGATCCGCTGCTTCTTCCTGATATGGACGAGGCAGTGCATAGTATAAAGCAGTTTGTTGATTCGCACGATAGGATAACCATATATGGGGATTATGATGCCGACGGAATCACAAGCACATCCGTTCTATACAGGTGCCTGAAAAGCATAGGAGCGAATGTCGACTATTACATACCCAATAGGGTTGATGAGGGCTATGGACTTAATATGGATGCTGTTCACAGTATAATTGAAAAAGGTTGCGATCTTATAATAACTGTGGATTGCGGAGTCACATCGATTGATGAAGTAAAATACTGCAAGGATAATGGCACTGAGATAATAATCACGGATCACCACGAGTGCAAAGATGTCCTGCCGGATACGTTTGTTGTAAATCCTAAAAGGAAGGATTCAATATACCCATTTGCAGGACTGGCTGGAGTCGGCGTGGTTTTTAAACTTGTCATGGCCTTATCGAAGTTTTACAAGGATATTGATCCTTTTAAATACATTGATCTTACCGCAATAGGAACAATAGCCGATATAGTACCTGTTATAGATGAGAACAGAGTGATAATAAAATATGGACTTGATGCTGTTAAAAACACTGCAAATCTCGGAATTAGGGCTCTTATAAAATCCGTAAACCTATCCTTGGATGATATCGATACGGAAAGCATAGGTTATATAATCGCTCCAAGGATAAATGCCGTAGGCAGGGTAAGCAGCGCTGATACAGGAGTCAATTTATTTATAACCGATGATGCGGACGAGGCCTTACATTATGCGAAAGTTCTCTGCGATTCAAATCGAACGAGGCAGGAGATAGAAGAAGCTATTTTGATAGAAGCGGAAGAAAAGCTGAAATCATATGATGATTTTGTCATAGTCCTTGAGTCAAAAGGATGGCATATAGGTGTGCTTGGGATCGTGGCATCAAGGCTTGTTGAGAGATATTCCAAGCCGACCATACTGTTGAGTTCAAATGAAAATGTCTGCAGGGGATCAGGCAGGAGTATCGCAGGCTTTAATTTATATGAAGCGCTGACGGGTTGTTCGGATCTCTTATATAAATTCGGCGGTCACGAACAAGCTGCAGGGCTTTCGCTTCCGATTGAAAACATAGAGGCTTTCAGAAAAAGGATCAATGAAATTGCCATGAGTGAAAACCGCAGTGCAAATGCCTCTAAGATTTTAAATGCAGACTGTTTTATAAAACCTGAAGAGATAAATTTAAAACTTGCGGATGAAATAAAACTTTTGGAACCATTTGGAGTAGGAAACACTGAACCTGTTTTTGTACTGAAATCTGCAAAGGTAAAGGAAGTGAGGACAGTCGGGGCTAAAAATAACCACTTAAAGTTAAAATTGCAGGGAAAGGATTCTGTGATCGATGGAATAGGTTTCAATATGGGCCCTTGTGCTGAAGAATGCTCAAATCAAAAAAAAATGGATGTTGCATTTAGCATAGAAAAAAATAAATGGCATGATACTATAAATGTAGAACTCATAATAAAAGATATGAGGCCGTCCATAATTGAAGGGATTGAAAGGGAATATTGCAGAGGTCTTAAAGTTTTATTTGAGAATTTATGCCGTGATGACGGGTTGGATAATGATACATTGTTTGGCTTTGATGTGGCTGATCATGATGTGAACCGTATAATGGAAGAGAATTCGCTCAAACCATCAACTGCAATATTTGTCAGCAACAGTCATGATGTTGAAACAGCTTTGGAGTATAAAAGCCTTTATGAAACATGCATTGGGTACAATTCCAAACGCTGCGGGAATCCGGCTTTAATCATATGCCCTGACATTGAAAAAATATGTTTTGATGGAATCAGAGAGATATACCTATTGGACAGTTTTGTACAATATGGTATGATTAAAGAGGTTTGTCAAAATCATGACATATTATGCCATGCATGCATACCGTCATATGAAGATGTGCAGTTTATCGATTCCATAAAGCCTAAACGCGAGGATATGGTAAAAATATATCTCCATATGAGAAATGAATATATAAGAGGCAAAAACAAATGGAGTCTTGAAAAGCTTTCAGAGGAGACTTCTATCGGCTTGCTGCGCTTATATTATATAATGAAGATATTTGACGAGCTCTCGATAATATCTTGCGCTTCTCTTGATGATGGAGACCTGCTTGTAAAGTTTAACCGAACCGACAAAAAGGATATAAGCGATTCGCCTTCTATGAAAATGTTTGAGAAATTGCATAATCGTTTATGCTTTATAAATAAAATATTCAATGATTATATGGATAAGCAAATAGGGGGGACTACTGATGAACATAAAAGAAAAGATCAGAGTAATTGAAGGTTTTCCAAAACCCGGCATAAGTTTTAAGGATATTACCACTCTAATAAAAGAGAAAGATGCATTTAAGTATACCATCGATGAGATGGTAAATGATCTTAAGGATAAAAACATAGACATAGTTGTAGGTCCTGAAGCGAGAGGATTTATAATCGGTGCTCCGATCGCTTATGGTCTTGGTGTGGGTTTTGTGCCGATTAGAAAGCCGGGCAAGCTCCCTGCAGAGACATTGAAGATAAAATACGAGCTTGAATATGGTTCCAATGCCTTAGAAATACACAAAGATGCAATCAAACCAGGACAGAGAGTAGCGATTGTGGATGATTTGCTTGCAACGGGCGGTACCATACTCGCTGTTGCCAAATTGATTGAAAGTCTGGGAGGGGAAATAGCTTCGATCAACTTTATAATCGAATTGACAGATTTAAAGGGAAGAGAAAAGCTAAAAGATTATTCAGTAAAATCAATAATAGAGTATCCAGTGTAATGCCGGTATATTGATTTATCTGAATTTAAGTTGCTTTGTATTTTCTATCATAGTTGGGAGGATTTTATGCTGGATGAACTGATCGATAATATAAAAATTCACAATCCGAATTGCGACATTGAATTCATAAAAAAAGTATATCGATTTGCTGAATCAGCCCATAAAGGACAGGTAAGAGAGTCAGGAGAGCCATATATATCTCATCCTGCGGCAGTAGCTTCGATACTTGTGGAAATGGGACTTGATACAGCAACGATTGCGGCTGCCCTCCTGCATGATGTGATAGAAGATACCGACCGTACTTATGATGATATAAAGCAGGAATTTGGAGAAGAGATAGCTAATCTCGTGGATGGAGTAACCAAACTTGGAAGAATCGAGTATAAAACCAAGGAAGAGGAGCAGGCTGATAATATAAGAAAAATGTTTCTTGCCATGGCAAAGGACATACGTGTTATAATACTGAAACTGGCCGATAGGCTCCACAATATGAGGACATTAAAATATCTTCCTACTGACAGGCAGAAATCCATGGCAAAGGAGACGCTTGAGATATATGCTCCACTCGCTCATAGGCTTGGTATTTCAAAGATAAAGTGGGAGCTGGAAGATTTGTCTTTAAGGTACCTTTATCCAGAAGAGTACTACAGCCTTGTTGAAAAGGTAGCCCAGAAAAGGACAGAGCGGGAAAAAGTAATAGAACAGATAATCATTACTTTAAGAGATAAGCTTTCATCTTCGAATATAAAAGCTCAAATCGATGGAAGACCTAAGCATTTCTACAGCATATATAAAAAGATGGTATATAAGAATAAGACATTTGAGCAGATTTTTGACTTGCTTGCTGTAAGGGTGATAGTCGATACGGTAAGGGATTGCTATGCGGTTTTGGGTATCGTTCATACGATGTGGAAACCGATACCCGGAAGATTCAAGGATTATATTGCCATGCCCAAACCAAATATGTATCAATCACTCCATTCTACGGTCATAGGTCCTGGTGGACAACCATTTGAAATACAGATAAGAACCTGGGAAATGCATGCCACTGCTGAGTATGGTATTGCAGCCCATTGGAAGTATAAAGAAGGAATAAAAGGCGAAGACAGCTTTGACAAAAAGCTTAAATGGATAAGGGAAGTCCTTGAGTGGCAAAAAGACACCAAAGATGCGAATGAATTCGTAAAGGGGCTTAAGATAGACCTGTTTTCAGATGAAGTATTTGTGTTCACTCCCAAAGGTACTGTAATAGATTTACCCGTTGAATCCACGCCGATTGATTTTGCATACAGGATACACACGGATATAGGCAATAGGTGCATCGGAGCAAAGGTAAACGGTAAAATGGTGCCTCTCGATTACAAGCTGAAAACAGGTGAAATAGTTGAAATACTGACCACATCATCAGACCGCGGTCCAAGCCGCGACTGGTTAAAGGTTGTAAAAAGTTCTCAAGCCAAAAACAAGATAATGCAGTGGTTCAAGAGGCAGAAGAAGGAAGAGAACATTGCAAAGGGAAAAGAGATGCTTGAGAAAGAGATAAAAAGGCAGGGATTTTCATATAACGAGCTTGCAAGGCAGGAATGGCTGGAGCTTGTGATGAAAAAGCTCAATATGCAGCATATTGAGGAACTTTATTCTTCAATGGGTTACGGAGGGGTTTCGGTTCTTCAGGTTATAACCAGGCTTAAGGAAGAGTATGCAAAGACTCAAAGACCTGAGAGCAACGACTGGAGGACACTTGAAAAATCCTCGAATGAAAACAAGGTCCAGAAAAAGAAGAAGGAAAAAAACGCCGGCGTGGTTGTAAAGGGCATAGACAATGTGCTTGTGAGGTTTGCAAAATGCTGCAGCCCTGTGCCGGGAGATGATATAATAGGTTATATTACCAAAGGCAGAGGTGTTTCAATACACAGAAAGGATTGCTTAAATATCATAAAGCAGCTAAGGCAAAATGATGAGAGAATGATAGAAGTAAGCTGGTCTGAAGATACAGGAGTAGGTTACCAGGCAGAAGTGCAGGTTGAAGCAAACGACAGGTATGGCTTGTTGTCTGAGATCACAAATATACTCACCGTTTCAAATACGGTCGTAAATGCCATAAATGCCAGGACCGGTAAAGACGGCAAAGCATATATCAGCCT
Organism: uncultured Clostridiaceae bacterium; assembly: GCA_937900065.1. GTDB lineage: Bacteria > Bacillota > Clostridia > Clostridiales > Oxobacteraceae > CALCDS01. Next base: position 9,052 of record CALCDS010000387.1, read on the forward strand.
TATGCTGCAGATTAAAAATACCGAGCAGCTTGAAAAAGTAATGAAAGATTTCAAAAAAATAAAGGGCATAATAGATGTTTACAGAACAGGGGCATAGGAGGATAGAGCGTGAGAGCAGTTGTGCAAAGAGTTGCGTTTTCTGAAGTTGTAGTTTCAGGTAAAACTGTCGGAAAGATCGGAAAGGGATTAAATGTGCTTTTAGGTGTTGAAGATAAGGACACTGAAGAGGATGCAAAGTACCTTGCTGAAAAGATAGTAAATTTAAGAGTGTTTGAAGATGAAAATGAAAAGATGAATCTTTCGCTATTGGATATCAAAGGCGAGATGTTGGTGATATCTCAGTTTACGCTCCTTGGAGATTGCAGGAAGGGCAGAAGGCCCAATTTTATGGCTGCTGCAAGGCCTGAAGAAGCTTCAAAACTGTACGAAACTTTCATTTCCTGCTGCAGAAGCTTTGGAATAGTTGTGATGCATGGAATATTCCAGGCAAAGATGATGGTCAGGATAGACAATGACGGCCCTGTCACATTGCTGTTAGACAGCCGAAAGGGCCTTTAGGAGGCTTTATCATGAACCTTATTGTAAAACCCGCAGGCGTATACCAGGCCAATTGCTATATAGTATATGATGAAAGGACAATGGAAGGTTTTATAATCGACCCTGGAGGAGATGCTCCCGATATATCAAATATTTTAAAGGAAAAGGGTATTTTAGCTAAGTTTATAATATTGACTCACGGCCATTTTGATCATATAGGGGCCGTAAATGAGCTTAAAAAGAAACTTAATATACCTGTATATATGAATAAGAATGATCTATTTTTGGTTTCAGAAGACGATGCTCACACAAAATCTGCTTACCATTCCCACGATAATATAAAGGTGGATAGATTTGTAAATGACGGTGATGTTATAAAATATGGAAATGAAACCATAAGCATAGTGGAAACGCCGGGCCATAGCAGGGGAAGCATCACTATATATACGGATGGATGCTTATTTACAGGGGATACTCTGTTTGCCGGTTCTGCTGGAAGAACCGATTTTCCCGGAGGTTCTCAAGATATGCTGCTTAAATCGCTGTCTGAAAAGATAGCATTATACCCGGATGAAACTCGGGTTTATCCAGGTCATGGTCCTTCAACGACGATAGGCATCGAAAAATCACAAAATCCTTTTTTATAGGAAATATTGGTATACCCCTTCACACAATGGTTAAAATAATTTTAAACAGGAGGGGATATCGTATGAAAAAACAAAAAAATTATTTTAGGGAAAAAAGGATCGAGGAAATACAGGAACTGGGATATGAGGACTATATGGATATGTTTCAAGAAGGCATGTCCGACTCTCAAATATCAAATGAGGTTGGAGTGGATGAAAAATACATAAAGCGGCTGAGGGAGGAGTACCAAAACGACTTTTGATATAAAAGAGGTACACCTCCCCTTTTGACTTTATTGCTGGGAGAAATTCGTATGATATATGTAGTTTGTGAACCCGAAGACTTTTTTTATGATATTTATATGATAGTCAGCTTGTACTTTCCTTATGAAAAGGTAATCGATAAAAAAGGCGAGTGCGATATTTCATCTGGTTCGATGCTCATTGAAGTAAGCTTCAAACTGAATGATTCCACGGTAGCGTCAAATTGTTCATTGTTTGTAAAGGATAACATGACTTATAAAAGCATAGGACACTGTTTTGAAAATCACACTGTTTGGGGTTCCAAGAAAAAGTCTGTTAAATACTGCATAAAGATTTCAGTATTCAAACTCTTAAAGGACTATACAAAAATTGAAATACCATGGGGCATACTTACAGGAATAAGGCCTTCAAAGATTGTAAGCGAGCTTAAGTCAAAGGCCGTGGTTGATGGCGATATAGAAAATATCTTAAAGTCCAAATATCTGATAAGAAATGATAAGGCAAAGCTGGTCATGAAAGTTTCAAAAAATAGCTACAACCTATTAAACTGTGATCCTAAAAGGATTTCAGTATATATCGATATACCTTTTTGCCCGAGCATATGCTTGTATTGCTCCTTTTCATCAAATCCTATCATGAATTGGAGCAAAGATATGGACGATTATATGGATGCTCTGGAATATGAAATCACAAAATGTGCGGATTTCATAAACAAACATTTTAAAGTCGATACGATCTATATAGGAGGAGGAACACCGACATCGCTCAATGATTGCCATTTTAAAAGGCTTTTGGATATTGTATCTGGAAGTTTCGAAATGGATGGCATAAGCGAATTTACAGTTGAAGCGGGAAGGCCTGATACAATAACGCCGTCAAAACTTGAAGCAATGAAAGCAGCCGGCGTAGGCAGGATAAGCATAAATCCCCAGTCAATGAATGATGATACATTAAAGCGTATCGGAAGGAACCATACATCATCTGAAATAGTGGAAAAGTTCAGACTCGCCCGCAAGTTGGGATTTGATTACATAAATATGGACATGATTTTAGGGCTGCCGGGTGAAAATTTGGACAACGTGAAATATACGCTTGGAAGCATACTGAAACTTTCACCTGAAAATATAACCGTGCATACCATGGCAATAAAAAGGGCTTCAAGGCTCAAGGAGAAGATTGTTAAAAATGAGCAGGTACAGCTGCCGCCTGCCGAACTGGTTGAAAAGATGATGGATTATGTAGTTGAAACTATGGACAGGTCGGGCTATCTGCCGTACTATATGTATAGGCAGAAAATGATGATGGGAAACCTTGAAAATGTAGGATATTGTAAATCCGGATTCCAGTGTGCCTATAACATACAGATGATAGAAGAGAGGGAGACGATTGCCGGCTTTGGAGCTCATGCCGTATCAAAGGCGGTATTTTTGGATGAAAACAGGATAGAGAGGATCGCTAACAAGAAAGACGTAAAGGAATATATGGATTCGATTAAAGAAACCACTGACAATAAGCTCAAAGCCTTTAAGACTTTGATTTAATATAAAATAGACAGGAGGTAGCGATATGCTGACAAAAGCGCCAAGAGGTACTAAGGATATACTTCCTTCGGAATCGAAAAAATGGCAGTATATAGAGGATATGATTCGCAAACATTGCGATTTATACGGCATAAAAGAAATACGTACCCCTATGTTTGAACACACCGAACTTGTGCAAAGAGGTGTTGGAGAAACTACTGACATAGTCCAAAAAGAGATGTACACGTTTTTAGACAGAGGCAACAGGAGCATTACGTTAAAGCCTGAAGGTACAGCACCTGCCGTAAGGGCTTTCATCGAAAATAATTTGTATAATGAAGCCCAACCAACTAAACTCTTTTATATTACTCCTATTTTCAGATATGAAAGGCCGCAGGCCGGAAGGTTAAGGGAGCATCATCAATTCGGAATCGAAATTTTCGGCTCGAAGGAACCTTCATGCGATGCCGAAGCCATAAGCGTTGCAATGGAACTGTTCAATAAGCTTGGGATCAAAAACCTTGAACTGAACATAAACAGCATAGGATGTCCGGTTTGCAGGAAGGAATATAATAAAGCATTAAAAGAATATTTAAGGCCCAACCTTGATAAACTTTGCGATACTTGCCGCGACAGGTTTGAAAGAAATCCACTGAGGATTTTGGATTGCAAAGTTGAGAGTTGCCAGAAGGTAGCAAAAGACGCTCCTATAATACTCGATTATCTGTGCGATGAGTGCAAACAGCATTTTGAAGGCTTGAAAAAATATCTGGATGCACTCCAGTATAAGTACAATGTGAATCCCAGAATCGTGCGAGGGCTTGATTATTACACTAAAACCGTATTTGAAATAGTATATAATGGGATAGGCTCCCAAGGAACCGTATGCGGAGGAGGCAGGTATGACGGGCTCATAGAAGAATGCGGAGGCCCTTCAATGCCTGCAGTCGGATTCGGGATGGGAATCGAGAGGCTCATGCTTGTACTTGAAGATCAGAACATTGAGCTCGATACGAAAGCAGGCATTGACATATTTATTGCGGCTTTAGGTGAAAATGCCGGCATTGAAGCGTTCAAAATAGTATTTAAACTTAGGAAAGACGGCATAAGCGCTGACAATGACCATATGGGAAGAAGCTTAAAGAGCCAAATGAAATATGCTGACAAGATAAATGCCAGGTTTACGGCCATACTGGGAGACAATGAAATATCGAGTGGTAAAATAATATTGAAGAATATGTCAAGCGGAGAGCAGAATGAGGTTGCAATAGATAAATTATCTGATATTCTAAAGAAAATATTATAATGGAGGTTTTATAATGGCAGAGAGACTTGAGGGATTGAAGCGTACCCATATGTGCGGCGTGCTGAGAGAAAAAAACATAGGTGAAAAAGCCGTTGTAATGGGATGGGTGCAAAGAAAGCGAAATCTTGGAGGACTTGTATTTGTAGACTTAAGGGATAGGACCGGAATCGTCCAGGCAGTATTTGGTGAAAAGATAGACAAGGCGGCGTTTGAGAAGGTCAATTCTGTAAGATCCGAATATGTGCTTGCAATATCCGGAGAAGTTGTCAAGCGTTCATCTCCGAACAAGGACATGGATACCGGTATGATAGAAATACTGGGTAAAAGTATAAAGATATTGAGCGAGTCTGAAACGCCTCCTATTTATATAAAAGAAGGTTTGGATGCTGCCGAAGGAATAAGGCTTAAATACAGGTATCTGGATTTGAGAAGGCCTGATTTGCAGCGGAATTTGATTGTAAGGCACAGGACGGCCAAAGTCATAAGGGACTTTATGGATGAAAACGGATTTCTAGAAATCGAAACCCCTATGCTCACCAAAAGCACGCCTGAGGGCGCAAGGGATTACCTTGTTCCAAGCCGTGTGTTCCCGGGTAAATTTTATGCTTTGCCCCAATCGCCACAACTTTTCAAACAGCTTTTGATGGTGTCGGGTTTTGATAAGTATTTCCAGATCGTAAGGTGCTTTAGGGATGAGGATTTACGAGCAAACAGGCAGCCGGAATTCACTCAGGTCGATATGGAAATGTCTTTCGTCGATGTCGACGATGTGATAGAGCTTAATGAAAGGCTGCTAAAGAGAGTGTTCAAGAAAATACTTGACATTGATTTGCAGATTCCTTTCAAGCGCATTACATATAAGGAAGCAATGGAAAGGTTCGGAACCGATAAACCTGATGCCAGATTTAAAATGGAGCTTGTAAACTTGAATGATATAGTTGGAAACAGCGAGTTTAAAGTTTTCAAAGATGCAATAAAATCCGGCGGAGATGTAAGGGCTATAAATGCTGAAGGCTGTGCAAGCTTTGGAAGAAAAGAATTAGATAGGCTGACTGATTTCGTCAAGACATTCGGAGCAAAAGGTCTTGTTTGGATATCGTTGAAAAACGGAGAAATAAAATCAACGGCTTCCAAGTTTTTGAGCACGGATATAATGAATGGGATAATTGAAAGGACCCAAGCCAAGGATGGGGATTTGATATTGATTGTTGCAGGCAAACCCAAAGTAGTGTTTGCATCATTAGGACAGTTAAGGCTTGAAGTCGCAAAGAAACTTGAACTTTTGAAAGACAACAAGGAATTCAAATTTATGTGGGTTACTGAATTTCCACTGCTTGAATACAGCGAGGAGGAGCAAAGGTATGTTGCCGTACATCATCCTTTCACAGCTCCAATGGATGAGGACATAGACTACATTGAATCTGACCCGGGCAAGGTGAGAGCCAAGGCATATGATATAGTGCTCAATGGCGAAGAGCTTGGCGGAGGAAGTATAAGGATTCATGATACAAAACTCCAGGAGAGAGTGTTTAAAGCTTTAGGGTTTACAAATGAATCGGCTTGGGAGAGATTCGGATTCCTTCTTGAAGCATTCAAATTCGGACCGCCTCCACATGGCGGACTCGCATATGGCTTTGACAGAATGATAATGTTCCTTGTTAATGCAGACAACATAAGAGACGTTATAGCTTTCCCAAAAAACAAAGATGCTGTCTGTATCATGACAAATGCTCCGTCAAATGTTGATGAAGAACAGCTTAAAGAGCTTGGGATTGAAATTGCCAAGGACCATAAGAAATAACCGCATTTACCAAGGCAATTTAGAGTTCCGCACTGAAATATTATTGTGAATACTATTATAAAACAATGCAAATGATGTATAATAAATTGTAGGGATTGAGTCGTCATGGCGGATAGTCCTGCTGTGTGCGTGTTTATGGCAAATGTTATGAGCCAACAGATTGTTAGAAGGGAATCCGGTCTCTGGATATGGAATGATATCCCAAATTTTGGGAAACGTGAAGTATTCAGGAGGATACCCACCTGCGGGAGCAGGTTCTAACAAACCATATCACGGCATGGTGGGATTTTGTTTTTTGCACATTTATGTTTTGGCTATGTTAAAGTATGATGTTGATTTTGAGCATCCCGTTCGTCAATTCGCACTTTTTAAGTTCTAATGCTTATTGCCTTGCTTATCAAGAACTTTTGCAAACTCACTACGCAAAATCAGCAA
>CALCDS010000388.1 GCA_937900065.1 uncultured Clostridiaceae bacterium
TAAACAAAGTCAATCAATGAGCGATAAGCCTTACAGGAAGTATGAGGTATACATAACCGTCCTCATCGACTGTTTTTATTATACACGGGCTTACACTGCTCGAAAGCTCAAGATAAACTTCTTCACAATCTATTATCTTGAGTACATCCAGAAAATATTTGGAGTTGAATGCAATCTCGATATCGTCGCCTTCAAGCTCTATAGGGACCTCTTCATATACGTTTCCAAGCTGTGAATTTGAAGTAATCGCCATTATCCCGGCTTTTATGTCCATTTTTATCAAGTTGGTTTTGCCTTCATTTGCCATAAGAGATGCACGTTCTATGCTTTCCTGAAGCGCTCTCGTATTTGCTTTGACCCTCATCTTGTATTCTTCAGGTATTATCTGGCGGTAATTCATATATTCCCCTTCAAGCAACCTTGAAATCACACGGGTATCCCCTATTGTAAAAAGTATATGGTTAGGCGTAAACGTTATAGATACCTCATCATCCGAAGTTAAAAGTATCTTGCTCACTTCACTCAATGTCTTACCAGGTATCACAGCACTTATATCGTTTTTTGAACCTATATTTGAACTTCTTAAAGCAAGCCTGTAAGCGTCAAGCGCCACCATGCTCAAAATGCCGTCCTTTACTTCAAACAAAACACCTGTCAGTATAGGCCTTGTTTCATCCTGTGCTACCGCAAATATAACCTGCCTTATCATATTCCTCAATAAATCCTGCGGTATCCTATACATCACATTTTCATTTATAACAGGAAGTTCAGGATATTCATCCGGATTTTGCCCAATAAGATTAAACTTCGATTTTCCGCAAACTATGGTCGTATTATATGTACTGTCTACTTCGATTTCTATATCCATATCCGGAAGTTTCCTTATTATTTCTCCAAACAACCTTGAATTTAAAACTACGGCTCCATTTGAAATCACAGTACAATCTATTTTGGTCTCAATTCCCAAATCCAAATCAGTAGCAGTAAGAGTAAGTTCATTATTTTTGCAATTGATAAGTATACCTTCCAGTATTGGAAGCGTTGTTTTTCCAGTTACGGCTTTTTGTACGGTTAAGATTCCTTCCAATAATGAATTTTTTGAACTTGTAAATTTCATATCCATTCCCCCTTTGGTAAAATGTTTATTAACAGTCCATTATATAAAAAGTAAAATATAAATATAAAAATAGGAGCACTAGCAGTAGGAGCTGTCAGTATGTTGATAAGTATTAAAACGCCAATATAGTTCTTGAAATATTATTATAAAGTGCTGTGAATAACATTTTATCAATTTTATAAGTTATTAACATTGTTAAATCAAACAAAAAATAAAATACTTATCAACATTTATATAACATTATATTAAAAACAATTGTTGATAACTATTTTTGTCCAAGTTTTTTGCTCAGTTCGTTTATCGTATCCCTTAAATTGCTGTCTGAATTAAGCTCCTGTGTTATCTTTTCATATGCATGTATAACGGTAGTGTGGTCCCTTCCTCCGAATTCCTCACCTATCTTGGGAAGTGAAAGGTCAGTGTATTTCCTTGTAAGGTACATAGCTATCTGCCTTGGAAAAGCGACGTTTCTGGTCCTGCGTTTTGACTTAAAGTCGTCTATTCTAAGGTTATAGTAACTGGCTACCACATCTTGTATGAGGCCGACCGTTATAACTTTGGTTTTATTCGATATGATATCTTTGAGAGCTTCATTTGCAAGGTCTATGCTTATCTCTTTGTTCACCAGTGAAGAGTATGCAACGATCCTGTTTAATGCACCCTCAAGTTCCCTTATGTTGGACTGTATCCGGTTTGCTATGTAGACCATCACATCGTTTGGTATGTTCAGGTTATCGACGTCAGCCTTTTTCTTAAGTATGGCTATCCTTGTTTCAAAGTCAGGAGGCTGTATGTCTGCTATAAGGCCCCATTCGAACCTTGAGCGCAGCCTGTCTTCAAGCGTAGGTATTTCCTTTGGAGGCCTATCGCTTGAAATTATGATCTGTTTGTTTGCTTCATACAAATCATTGAATGTATGGAAAAATTCCTCCTGCGTGCTCTCTTTGCCGGCAATAAACTGTATGTCGTCTATGAGCAGTACGTCTATGTTCCTGTATTTGTTCCTGAACATCACATTTTTATCATCCTTTATTGAATTTATCAATTCGTTTGTAAATTTTTCGGATGATACATAAACAACTTTGAGCTTGGGCGTGTTGTCGAGTATATAGTGACCTATTGCATGCATGAGGTGAGTTTTGCCAAGTCCCACCCCGCCGTATATGAACAGCGGATTGTATGCTTTTGCCGGTGCTTCGGCTACTGCCAGCGATGCCGCATGAGCGAATCTGTTACTGTTTCCTATTACAAATGTATCGAAAGTATACTTAGGGTTTAAAAGCTGCCAGTTTGAATCGTCAGATGTATTTTTTGGTTCATTGTTTTTATTTTTTACATTTAAAGATTTTATATTTTGTTCATTATTTAATATGAATTCAACCGTATATTTTTTTGAGGTAACGAGTTTGAGCGCATTTAAGATTAAATTTTGATATCTTGCCTCAAGTATGCTCTTTGTGAAATCGTTTGGAACACCTATCACAATAGTGTCGCCATTCATATATAACGGTTCAAGACATTTTAACCAGGTATTAAAACTTACTTCGGTAAGTTCTGCTTTTATTATGTTTAAAGTTTTGTCCCAGATGTCTGATAATTCATTGTTCATAAGAGAGCCTCCTAAGTAAATGGTAAAATATTATTAAAGCCTGGAGAAAAACGTCCAGGCAAATTTTTGGGTAGATTGTGAATAAAATGCCTGTTATCCACAGACTTATCAACAGAAATTCTCATATCATAAATGTTGACATAAAAATTACAACTTATACACAGATATGTTATAAATGTTAATAAAATGGATAATATATAAAATAAAAAAATATATCCACAATGTGCTAAAAAATTTATAAACATATAAAAAAGGCAGAAAAACTTTATTTATTTAAAACATCAAGTGTCAATCAACAAGTTATCAACAGACTTATCAACAGATTGTGGATAAGTCTTAGAAAATAACATGTTATCAACAGACAGTATTATAATAGCAAATTATAGTTTCATATTCAATAATTTATCCACAAAAAACATAGAGGGTGATTAAAATTATTAACAACATAAACAGCACAT
>CALCDS010000389.1 GCA_937900065.1 uncultured Clostridiaceae bacterium
TATTATTTAATTGACTTTTTCTTGTAAACTTCTTATATATTTATTGTCATACCATATGAGGCTTGTGATAAAGCCCAAAATACCCGTGCACAAAAACATAACTGCCATTCCGCTTCCCGGGCCAAAGCCTACCAATTTTCGCAAAAGTAAAGCAAGTACATTATCCGATGCCATAAACGGCTCAAACACATAGTCCGCTAAAAAGCCTCCCAGCAGCAAACCTGCGGGTATCGTGCAATACTGGACCGCATTTTTAACTGCAAAAACACGTCCTTGCACTTCTCTTGGAACCGAGTTATACATTATAACGTTTTGTCCTGCACCTATAAATGGAATCGGCACACTTGCAGCAATAGCTGCCATGCACCAAGCTGTGGCACTCTGTCCTAGGCCCATCGACAAGTCACCAAAAAGAAATGAAAATGCAGCTGAAAAATAGATCAGTTTTAAATTATTATCTGTGAGTTTCCTAGCGCAAACCACAAGCCCGCCTATGATGCCGCCAATTCCCAATACTCCGCTGACTATCCCAGCTACACCATCGTTGCCACGGCTTCTTGCTAAAATCATAGGCGTCAATATATTTTCATAAGTCAAGCGTGATAAGAAATTCAGAAAGGCCATGCTTATTATTATGTACCATATGCCCTTATGATCATATAAAAAAGACATGCCCTCTTTGCATCCGTATAATAAGTTATTATGTTTATAAACAGTTTTAGCTGAGTCCTTTGGTATTCTGATAAGCAGCAGCAATATGACCAAAGCAAAAGAAAAAGTTAACAAATCTATCAAAATAACTCCCTGCAGTCCTAAACATGAATTTATAGATGCAGCCAGCATAGGCGTAACTACTGTGAGAAGTGAACTTGAAAATGAATTCATCCCGCTAACTTTTGAGTAATCCTCACTCGAAACCATCATTCCAACCGCCACAGTTTCCGCCGGCGATTGAAAGGAATTCGTAAGCCCTATAATTGCATTTACGGCATAAATATTCCATATTTTTAATCTTCCCGATACTACTAAAATCAAAACTATCAAGGAACAAATAGCTGCTGTGGTATCCGACCATAAAATAATCGTTTTTTTCTTATGCCCATCAATGAAAGCCCCTGCAAAAATGCTCACAACAATATAAGGCAGATAATAGAAAAAGGTCATTAACGATACCGCCATTGCCGAATTGGTTTTTTTATATGCCCAAATAACCAGTGCAAAGCTTGTCATAGAACTTCCTAATTGTGATACTGATTGGCTTATCCAAAAAACTATATAATTATTAAATCTGTTATATTTCATTGGTTTGCTCCCTTTCAAGTTTATATTGCATCAGTAGAAAAATTTTCTTACCCTGCAGCTTTAGCCGGGCAAAAGATAATCCGCCTGAAAATAATGCAAGTACATCTATTGCCTCGTTATTTTATTAAACTTAAAAGTGCAAAATCCAATGAGAACGATTTTTAAATTCGTTTGCTCTGTGCAAGTTTCGTCCGTTCATCAGATCCTGCACAGAGAAATACATCCAAGATGACCATCAATTCGTGAAACATAACTCCACCGCCTAATATAAATAATCTTTCAACTTTTTCTCAAAGCAGAAAAAGTCTCCATATACAACACCACTTTTATCCATGATGTTGTATATAGTTAATTATAACATTAATTTAAATTTATTTGATATTTCAAAATTTCTTCACTGCAATAGCCGTTTGCGCCATATAAAAAGCGTACATGGATTTAATTTATACAACTCCATGTACGCTTTCAAACCTATGCTAAAGTAGAATGTTGACTTTTGAGCATCCTGCTCACTTGGATTGTTCAAAGGTCAACACCTTCGTTAAGCAGTACCTAAATCTAACCTTAGTTTTAATAATTTCATATATCACTTGAATTGCCATAAGAATCAACGCTTATGCTATTTTTCCTTAACCAATCCTCCGCAGGCTTTCTTGCGGCTTCGGGTGAAATGACACTCTTCATGCTGGTTGTTATGGAGAGAGTATCGATAACTTTTCCTCCTTTTCTCTCAACCCTTTGAGAAATCGAGTCAATGACCTTTTGAGGAACTTTATCATCCGCTTTTGTCAAAAATAAATATACTTTTTTATCCCTCAAATCGGCTTTGTCCAAAAAAGCATTTATAGCCGGTGTGCTATGGGATGCCCATACCTGTCCGCCTAAAAATATATTTTCATAATCGCTCATGGAAAAATCCATTGGCTTTATCTTGCTTTTCAAGCCCAATAAGGCTGAAAATGCCCCTCCTGCAAAACCCATGCCTCCTGTACGCTGTTTTACCTCTTCAATTTCTTTAAGATCCCCGCCGACCATATCATGTATCTCCCTTGCAACCACTCCTGTATTATTGGTCCATGAATAATAAACCACAATGTTTTTCATACATTTCACCTCTTAATTATTTTAGGCTATATTAAA
>CALCDS010000390.1 GCA_937900065.1 uncultured Clostridiaceae bacterium
AAAATCAACATCATAATTCGTCCGCAATCTCAAATGGACGACCTATATGATTTAAAATGGCCTAGATTATATATATGAATGATACAGTCTTGAAATATGAATTCGCCATATCTTCTTATGTTCCTTCCTACAGGATTCCCATAATGCCTTTTTGAGCAATAAATCGTTTTACACATATTGCCATTATATCTGAATCCTCAACATGCAATTGTCACTTTATGGGATTTTTTTCAGCCGTACCGGCCTTTCTTGGATATTTTTTAGGACATGCTTTGATCTTTTGTATCTTTGCAATGTAATGATTCAAATCGCTGCCATAAACATCCGTAGATAAAATATCCTTGAGGTTCCCGCCTAAAATATCGATTGCATTTTCGGCATCCTTTATCTCTTCAAAAACCATGGGGCCTTTCTGGCATAGCACAAACCCTCCTAGTCTTGCAAAAGGTATCGTATATTCGCACAGCACGTTCATAGGTGCAACCGCCCTTGAAAGCACAATATCAAAATTTTCTCTAAATCCCTGCTTTGATCCGTAATCCTCGGCCCTGCCGTGTATGACGGCAACTTTTAATCCAAGCCTATATGCAAGCTCGGTTAAAAACAGCACCCTCTTTTTTAGAGAATCAAGCAGAGTCAATTCAATATCAGGCATTGCGATTTTTAAAGGGAGGCCTGGAAAACCCGCGCCTGTTCCAATGTCTATCACCCTATTTCCCGGGAAAATCACATTGGACTTAAGGCATGACAGAGAATCGAAAAAATGTTTGACCAGTATTTCTCCCTCATCTGTTATTGAGGTAAGATTCATTTTTTTATTCCATTCAAGCAGCATGCTTAAATATATATCAAACCTCTCGCCCATTTCCACGCTAGGTTCGATTCCATATGACTTTAAACCAATATTTAAAACTCTTTTATCGATCATTCCCGAGCCCTCTTTCTTCGGATCTGCTCAAGATGCACTAAAAGCACTGATATGTCCGCAGGCGATACTCCCGATATCCTGGAAGCCTGGCCTATGGAAGAAGGCTTTACTTTATTTAGCTTCTCCCTTGCCTCGAGCCTTAGGCCGTATACTTTTCCATAATCGATATCTGCGGGAAGCTTCCTGCTTTCCAATTTTTTGAACTGCTCAATGCTTTGAAGCTGCTTTTTTATATAGCCTTCATATTTTATGAGTATCTCCACTTCTTCAGCTACATCTTTTCTTATATCACAAGGCCTGCCTTCATCTATTGCCTTAGAATTCTCGTATGTTATCTCAGGCCTCTTTAGAAGATCGCTCAAATTTATACCGCTTTTTAGTTCCGCGCTGTTTAGCGATTTCAAATATGAAACCACCTTTTCAGTCGGCGTTATAAATACTTTAAATACCCTGTCATACTCTTTATTGACTTCAGCTTTTCTCTGCAAAAATCTATTATATCTCTCTTCGCCGACCAGTCCGACCTCATGGCCTTTTTCAGTAAGCCTTATATCGGCATTGTCCTGCCTTAAAATCAATCTGTACTCGGCTCTTGATGTCATCATGCGGTACGGCTCATTTGTACCCTTGGTCACAAGATCATCTATGAGCACCCCTATATATGCGTCGCTCCTATCGAGTATCAAAGGTTCCCTGTTTTTTACCTTCAATGCCGCATTTATGCCTGCTATTATCCCCTGTGCGGCTGCCTCTTCATATCCTGAACTTCCGTTTATCTGCCCGGCGCAGAAAACGCCTTCCAGATCCTTGAGCTCAAGAGAAAGCTTAAGCTGTGTGGGGTCGATGCAATCGTATTCTATCGCATATGCCGTTCTCATCATTTGCGCATTTTCAAGCCCCGGAACAGTCCTTAAAAACTGTACCTGCACATCTTCAGGAAGAGAGCTCGACATGCCTTGTATGTACATCTCCTCAGTGTTTTCACCTTCAGGCTCTATAAATATCTGATGGCTTTTCTTTTCAGGAAACATCATCACTTTGCTTTCAATCGAAGGGCAATACCTCGGCCCCACCCCTTTTATCGCGCCTGTATAAAGAGGGGACCTGGTTATATTCTTTCTTATTATCTCATGGGTTTTTTCATTGGTATATGTAAGCCAGCACGGTATCTGTTCGCGTTTTATTTCCCGGGACATAAATGAAAAAGGGGTGATAATATCATCCCCTGGTTGAATTATCATCTTGGAAAAATCTATGCTTCTTTTGTTTACCCTCGCAGGCGTGCCGGTTTTAAATCTTCTTAAATCTATGCCATGGACCTTTAAATCATCTGAAAGCAAGTTTGCAGCAAAAAGCCCGTTCGGGCCTCCGCTGTATGACACATCGCCTATTATTATCCTGCCTTTTAAATACGTACCCGTAGTCAAGACAACTACTTTGGTTTCAAAATATGCTCCGTTCTTTGTATATACGCCCTTTATGCGGTTTCCCTGTATATCAAGCTTTATTATCTCATCCTGCTTTATGCTAAGGTTGGTCTGCTTTTCAAGCGTATGCTTCATATTGAACTGGTATGCTTTTTTGTCCGCCTGTGCACGAAGCGAATGCACTGCCGGACCTTTTGCAGTGTTCAGCATCCTGGACTGTATGAATGTTTTATCTATATTTATCCCCATCTCGCCGCCTAGGGCATCCACTTCCCTTACCAGATGGCCCTTGGCCGTTCCCCCTATCGCAGGATTACAAGGCATAAGAGCAATGCTGTCTAAGTTTATAGTGCACACCAATGTCCTGCAGCCCATCCTTGCGGCCGCAAGAGCAGCTTCGCACCCTGCATGACCTGCACCTACAACGATAACATCATATTTTCCTGCATTATAAAACATTTTTTCTCCTACTTTCCGATACAGAATTCTCTAAAAATCCTATCTATAACGTCTTCCCTGACAGTCTCGCCTGTTATCTCGCCTATGTGCTCAAGGCAATCGCCTATATCTATTGAAACTATATCAAGAGGAAGCTTTGATTTTATGCCGTCAACAGCACTGACCAAGGATGCTTTCGCCTTTTTAAGCAGATCCTTATGCCTTATGTTCGTGACCATTACTTCGGATTTTCCGGAGACCTCGCCTCTATATACAAGCTCATATATTTTATCCTTAAGCTTGTCAAGGCCTATGCCATTCTTTATTGAAACATCTATTATTTCATTACTGCCTGCATATTTTTTGACTTTCTCCATGTCGATCCTTTGAGCAAGATCTATCTTATTTACAAGTATTATGCTTTTTTTTGATTTTGAAAGCTCAAATATCATCTCATCCTCATGTGTAAAAGGCTGGCTGAAGTCAAGCATCAATATCGCAAGATCGGCCGAGTCGTAATATTTCTTTGTCCTCTCAACGCCTATCCTCTCGACCTTGTCATCAGTCTCCCTTATACCGGCAGTGTCTATTATATTTACCGGAATGCCTTTTATATTCAGATACTCTTCTATGATATCGCGCGTTGTTCCAGGCACATCGGTTACAATAGCCCTGTTTTCCTCAAGCAGTGCATTCAAAAGCGATGATTTGCCGACATTGGGCTTTCCGACAATCACGGTATTTAGGCCTTCCCTCAATATCTTTCCTGTTTCGGACGATCTTATCATCTCTTCAATCTCTGATATTATTTTAGTGCAGCTCTCTTCAAGTTCAGTATATGATACATCATCGACCCCTTCTTCAGGAAAATCGATCGATGCTTCTATATGCGACATCATACCTAAAAGCTCATCTCTTATGATTCCAAGCTTTTTAGACAAGCTCCCTTCCAATTGCCCTACAGCAATATTTGAACTCTCTTTAGTCTTTGCCCTTATTATATCGATAACGGCTTCCGCCTGGGACAGATCTATCCTTCCGTTTAAAAATGCCCTCTTTGTAAACTCGCCCGGCTGTGCAAGCCTTGCACCTGAGGCAATCACTATCTCGAGTATCCGCTTTACCATCACATTCCCGCCGTGGCAGTTTATTTCAACGACATCTTCCCTGGTATATGTATGGGGCGATTTCATATAGCTTACCAAAACTTCATCCACAACTGATTTGGTATCAGGATTTATTATATGCCCGTACCTTAGAGTATAGGTTTTAAAATCTTCGATTTTTTTATTCTTATAGCTTACAAAAATCTTTCCAAGTATCTCAAGGGCCTTATCCCCGGAGATCCTCACAATGCCTATCCCGCCTTCTCCAGGCGCAGTGGATATGGCAGCTATAGTATCGTCGCTGTACATAAAATCATCATCTTTCATTAAAAACTTATTATTCCCTATACAAAACATGCACTTCTAAACAAAA
>CALCDS010000391.1 GCA_937900065.1 uncultured Clostridiaceae bacterium
GGGACGGTTCATTCCGATATAGCATCTGCGAATGATATGCTGGAATGAACCGTCCCCATTACTGCATTACTGCTTATTTCCGTGAGTTTCAGGACAATTAACCTACTGAAATTAAAAATATATTAATATTTGTGCATTGCATTGTATATTTCGTGCTACTGATGTATACTATAAATACAAATATGAATGGAGATGATTTTATGGCTGATTCTAATACCACCAATATCAGCATTCGAATGGATGCGGACTTGAAGGCCAAGGCAGATGCTCTTTTTGCAGAATTGGGAATGAATCTCTCTACGGCGTTTAACATCTTCGTTCGCCAGTCGCTTCGTGAAGGACGGATTCCCTTTGATATTTCACTCAATCAGCCGAATGCTGAAACGATTGCCGCCATGCTAGAAGCGGAAAGGATTGCGAAGGACCCAAATGTAAAAGGGTATACTGATTTGAATCAGCTTTTCGCAGACCTAAAAAAATGAAGTACACAGTCAAATTCACCACGAAATTCAAAAAAGACTTTAAACTCGCCATGAAGAGAGGTTACCCAATCAAGCTCCTAAAGGAAGTTGTTTCACTGCTTGGCAATGGGGTAGGAAAAGACGGAAAGACGGGGACAGTTCATAACGATTTATCCTCTTGCCATATTATGAAAGCAGCGGAGTATCAAAAGCTGGATTCTGTACATAATAATGTACAAAATCCATTGGCAGAGGCATAGGTGTACGTTATAATGTACGTGATAAGGAGGCGAGCGAAATGCTTAATACTAACATCACCAATTTCAGAAAAAACATTTTCGCTATGTTGGAGCAAACCATTAAGTACAACGAGCCTGTTAATATAAGCACAAAAGGCGGCAATGCTGTAATTATCAGCGAGGAAGATTACAATGGTTTAATGGAGGCTCTGTATCTTTGCTCTGTTCCGAACATGAGAGAGCGTATCATGGAAGGAATGAAAACGCCGGTTTCCGAGTGCATACCCGAGGATGAGGTGAAGTGGTAAATGCACTCAATAGTTTATGATAAAAATGCAGTAAAAGATATTCCTAAGCTTAAAATGGCGAAACTCGATAGAAAAGTAAACTGGCGGTATCAATGTAATACCACAATAAGCAAGACCTTTTTCCGGTCTTTGCAGAGTATGCCAGTAGCAATCCACACCGGCTAAATCGGTTAAAATCGGTTAAATCAAATCATCGTCAACTACAATGCAACTGTATTTTTGGGGTTCGTAAATATCAAACCGGTCTTTATCTGTGGGATCTCTTTGCATAATTCCAAACTCATGTTTAGCCATATTATCACCTCAATAAATTCCTGTTTGTCTGCATGTTAGTATAAATAATTTTACTTTACCAGCCATCCATAATCCTGCCTGCAATCCACGATATAGTCAACATACACCGTCTGATCCTTAATCTGATATAGAATCAAATACCATTTCTCAATGAACATCTTGTGATACTTGTTCAACGTTATAAACTCTGCATTGAGAAAAGGAAATCGCTCCGGCATGGTGGAAAGGGAGCGGATAGCGTCCATAAATTCATTCTTTGTTTTGCGGGCGGCAGAAGGGCTTTTCTGCGCCAGAAAACGAACATGCCCAGCCAGCATTTGGCGGGCACGGTCGGAGACAATCACTTTATATTGACTCTTTTTTTCCATGCTCCACCTCGTCAATAATGCTGTCCAGGTAGCTGTCCAGTTCATCCGGTGTCACTCCTGTGCGTCCGGCCAGCCGGTCTTCCTCAACGGCCAGCAGTTCTTCACGCAGCTTGAGCATTTTTTCACGGCGGGTAAACGCCTCTATATCCATAACCACGAGATCACCTTCGCCGTTTTTGGTAAGATATACAGGCTCTCCGGTGGATTTGCACAAAGCCGCAATTTCATTGTAATTCTGCCTGATGCTTGCAGACGGTTTAATCAGCATGGTATCAACTCCTCATAGTAATATTCTAACCATATAATACTACTTTCATGCTATGGAATCAACCAACAATTCGGTTACAGTCTTTCAAGCTCCCGCGGGCACTCCAATCCCAATGAAAAGACGAAAGACGGGGACGGTTCACAATTGTTTGTCATCCCGGCACAATATTGTATTTGTCAATTGACTTTTTGAAGAAGCTAAAGGGATAATGATTATTTGCTGCATCGTTTAGAGAATATATAAAAGTTAAAAATAGCAGGTAAGTTCATATTTGGATCCAATTTTAAGATTATTTTAGGTTAAATATATCCTTTTTGATTTTGATGAATTTAGCAAAGCCGCAGCTTCAGAAGAAGAAAAAATAGATGCAATAGCTGATAGGATACTTCTTGATAATATGGAGGCATTCAAGGAACTGGCTAAATGAAATATATAACGGTTGATTACATTTTGAAATTACACAAAAAAATGATAAAAGCAACTGGAGGTTTAGGAGGCATTAGGGATATAGAACTTTTAAAATCAGCAGTAGAAAACTCCAAAGCTACACTTGTCCTTTCTCAATTTTATTAAATCTTTCAGTAAACTCATTATACATTTTCTCTAGAAGCTCAAAAGTCTTATCTTCCAAACTCCTTCACACTCCTTTTTAGATATCATATCATACTCTAACTAGATAATATCCATTTCTATATGTACTCTTGAAGCTCCGCTCCTAGCGATTCTGAAATTTAACAGAAAAAAATAACCACCCTGCTCTGAACTGAGTGGTTATAACTTTATAACCTTCGCTGGGCAACCACACCATGTGGTGCCGATTACCTTTACTTGTATTATACCGTAAAAAGCATAAAAATAAACAATGCTCTTATAAACGCTTATCACGGCCTATGGGACGATTCAATAAAGTTAGAATGGCATACATAAAAATAACTGATGATTTCAGCTATTTAACTACTTTAACATGAGATTTTATATCAAAGATTTCTTTTTAATTAGGAGCACCAAGATATAGGAATGAAAACAATCAGACAGAGACTGGAAAGATTTTCTGAACTTGTTCAGCCGGCTTGCAATGAGCATACTGAGCAAGCCTTTTTTTATGCTTACATGAAATGATTCCATTACTTGCCATATGGACTGCCTTTTCTGCTTTAACTGAATACTACCATGCTCCTTTGATAATGCTTGGAATATAATCAATGCTGCCAATCAAATTTTATTCCTGCCGCCGGATTCAACATCTTTACTAAATAGAAACCTATATAAAAAGCAGTCATCATGCTGCAGATTAATTTTAGGTGGTTTAGTTCTGCTTTTGTCAATTCATTTTAAAGATCCGGCCGATCGAATATGCTGAAATCTTTGATGCCGATATTGGATTTCCAATGTCATTATTGTTTTTCTAAAATACGCATTTGGCATTAAAAAAGCGTTTTGGAAAAAACTCTCATTAAAGTTATATTTTAATTAGCCGATCCGGATATGGCAAATCAAAATAAGGAGGTGACAAACATGTCCGTGATATCAGACAAGATTTCAACAGTCCTTCAGCTTAAAGTAAACGCGGGTACCGATGAAAACGGCAATGACGTAACAAAGGTGCAGTCTTTCAGGGATATAAAGATCGATGCAATGGACAGCGACATATACGCCGTTGCAAAGGTATTGGCTTCACTGAAAAGCACCCCGCTCGTAGGAGTACTGAGAGTCGACACTTATGACCTTATTGAGGAATAACAGTATTTCAATGCCTGATGGAAGGGAGGTGAGAATGTGAATACGGAAAAGAACCTTCTGCTTATATTCTTAAACCATATTGGAAGCCAGGTGAGGCTCAATGTTTTGGATGTCAGGGAGGGGATAATGAGTTCGGAAGTGCAAACGGCTATGGAAAACATAATTGCCAAAAATGTGTTTGTCAGTGACGGCGGAGATTTGATTTCTGTTGCCGGCGCCCAGATAGTAACAAGGACGGTACAGGATCTTATAACAGTATAGACTCTAAAGGGGCACTTCATATTTTCACTGAATATTGGATTGATGATGTGCCCCTTTTTACGATTAATATATCAAAAAGAATCAAAGCAAACGGCATCATAACAAAATGTTTATAACCAAAATCATATTAAAAAGGAGGGATCATTATGGAAGACATAGCTGCCATAATTGCCAACATTGGTTTTCCGATAGGCCTGTCGATATTTCTGCTCATAAGGGTGGAAGGCAAGATCGAGAAACTTAGTGAGAGCATAAACCAGCTTTCAAGCAATATAGCTTCCATGGCAACACGCCTTTAGAAAAAAACCGCTTTACAGCGGTTTTTTCTTTGCC